>RFUY01000150.1 GCA_009922705.1 Gammaproteobacteria bacterium | reverse complement strand
CACCTCAAAGCCGCGGTTAAACAGCATCTGATAGCGTCCAGCCATCGCCACCGGGGACAACTCAGAGACCCCAAGCACCGTCGAGGGCGGGCGACTTGGACGGATTGAAAGCCCAAAGTGGGCAAGATCATCCAAAACAGCCTCAAGTCCGACGGCGACCGACAAGTGCACGGTCGCTTGATTGATACTCGAGGCGAGCAGGGTTTCTAACGTCACCAGGCCCGCCTCTGTTTTTGAGTAATTTTGAGGAGACCACTGCGTTCCATTCGGAAGCGTCAAGGTAATCGGATCATCACGGACGAAGGTTCCGCTGTGAAACGTCGGCTGTCGGGTGAGCGCACTGGCAACCACGAAGGGCTTCACCAAAGAGCCAATTTGTCGCCGCGCATCGAGCGCCCGGTTGAACCCACCATCAGCCCGTCGACCACCGAGAATGGCCTGGAGTTCGCCGGTGGGAATATCCAAGAGGACGACAGCCCCTTGTAAGGCCTCGTGTGCATCTAATCCCTGTTGCCCAAGCGCATCCAGTGTCTCGCGCAGCCCAGCCTGTGCAGCGGCTTGCCGCACTGGATCCATGGCCGTATAGATCCGCAACCCATCCGAGATCAGATCTTCACGCGAGTAATCGTCCTGCAATTCCCGTTGCACACGCTCAACATACGCCGGAAAGCGCCCGACCCGGTCTGCGGGACGTGCTGGCACATTCAAGGGACGCTGCTGTGCCGCGCGCGCATCTGCCTGAGAAATCACGCCCGCCTCCGCGGCCTCCGTCAACACCAGATTACGGCGTGTGCGCGCCCGCTCCGGGGATTGCCGTGGGTTGAATGCGGTCGGCCCTTTAATAAGCGCCACGAGCATCGCTTGCTCACTGAGTTCCAATTCCGCCAGCGGTTTTCCAAAGTAAAACCGACTCGCGGTGCCAAAGCCATGAATCGCGCGGGCGCCCCATTGGCCCAAAAACACCTCATTCAAATAGGCTTCTAAAATCTCCTCTTTCTCGACTTGTGCCTCCAAAAGTAGGGCGTAAATCACCTCGATCAATTTCCGAGACAAGGTCCGTTCGCGAGTGAGATACAGATTTTTAATCAACTGTTGGGTGATCGTGCTGCCGCCTTGGGCAAATCGGCCAGCACTGAGGTTGACCCAAGCCGCTCGCGCAATACCAGTGACCGAAATCCCGTGATGTTCCCAAAACTGGCGATCTTCAACCGCGATCAATAATGCCACCAAGGTACTCGGCACCTCGGCAAGCCTGACCAGTTCGCGATCGGCATGTGATCCGGACAGTTGCGCTAAGACGACCGGGTCTAGGCGCGCCACAGACACAGGCACACCGGACAAGTCGGTCAGTGCCGTCAATTGCGTCTGCGACAGCGTCAAGCTGAGCCCGCGTGCGGGCTCCTCACCATCCGCAAAACGGTGGCCGCGGCTGGTCAACTGCACCCGGTTCCGATCAATGACACGATACTGGCCTTGGGCCGGAGTCCCTGTCACGCGCCGATAGCCAAGCGCGGCTAATTCGACCAGCAATGCCGATTGGGACACGGTTTGTCCGACATACAACTCCAAGGGCCGAGCATAGACGGTCGCCCCGACAGAAAATGACAACGCCTCAAATTGTTTCGTGAGTTGCGCATTGAGATAGACTAGGACCATGCCAAGGCCAACCAGGGCAACCAGGGAGACCTTCAACAGGAATCGGATGACAGCTTTCATCCGAACAGTATACCGGGAGGACTGTGTGAGCGAGACGCTCATCAACGCGTTACTGCAACCACGCGCTTATCCGCATCCAACGGAGGCGATCCGACTGATCGAATCGGACCTTGCGTGGGTGTTCTTAACCGGGTCGACCGCCTATAAGATCAAAAAACCAATTGATCTTTATTTTCTGGACGCCTCGAGCCTCGACCGCCGGTTGGAGTTGTGTCAGAACGAGATTCGGTTAAATCGTCGGAGCTTCCCAGAGCTGTATCTCGGCGTCGTCCCGATCACAGACGACCCCGACGGGCCGCGCATTCAAGGACAGGGGCCGATCATCGACTATGCGGTGCACATGCAGCAGTTTGATCCAAATCACAGCCTGGATCAGTTACTGCATCGAGGCCAACTCGATCACCACAGACTCGAACAATTGATTCAAGCGGTCTTTGCACTGCACGATGCGGCCCCCGTGGCTGGCATTGAACTTCCCTTCGGTGAACCAAATTCGCTCTATACGCCTGCACAACTGAATTTTGACCAAGTCCGCCCCCATCTCAGCGCCTATCGGGATTTAGCGCAGTTGGTGCAACTCGAGGCTTGGGCTCACGAGACCCTCAAGCGTCTCTGGCCTCGGTTTGCTGAGCGCAAAGACTTGGGGATGATTCGTGAACTGCATGGTGACTTGCATCTCAGTAATGCCATTCTGACCGCCGACGGTGAGGTGCGACTGTTTGATTGCATCGAGTATCGGGCAGAGTTCCGGTGGATTGACGTGATTAGTGAAGTCGCCTTCTTAACGCTTGATCTTGCCGCCCGGGGCGCCGATGCCAGTGCACGTCATGTGCTCAATCGCTACCTCGAACTCACGGGCGATTACCACGCGCTTTGGGTCTACCAAGGCTATTACGCCTACCGCGCGATGGTGCGGGCCAAGGAATCTTTGCTGGGCTACAACGCGCCGCAATTGCCAGGGGATTCTGAGCGGACTCCATTGGAGCGATACCGGCGCTATGCCGCCATGGCCGAAGAAGCCACAGCCATCACCCCCCGACTCCTCTTGATCACGTTAGGGATGACGTTTGAGCAACGCCAGCAAATGACGCACCAATGGGTTGATGATTTTGGACTCATTCGTCTGCGATCAGACCTGGAACGTGAGCGGTTGTTTGGCGATCGGCAAGGCCGTGAGCCTCAGACGTATCGACAGCTTTTGGATCTGTCTGAGTTAACACTCCGCGCGGGCTTCCCCGTTGTGGTGTCCGGCCGATTTGAAGACCGTCGCGATCGCGAGCGTTTCCAACGGCTTGCTGAGGCCCAAGGTCTGCTGTTTGGAATTTTAACGGATGAAGCGAGCGCGAAGGAGGCCGCGCTTACCGAGTCCGAGCTGCACCACACCCACATGATCGATCAAGTGGATAATCCAGCCTCTCTGGCACGTTGGGTTCGCGATCTTGGCCGCTCATTTGGGATGAATTGGTCTGGAGAGTCACGATGATTCCAGATGCCGTGATCCTCGCATTCGATGGGTTTCTGCGCACGCTGGCCAATGTCCCAGTCGACTCAACACGACCAAACCCAGGCGCACACGGCACTGAAACCGTTGCTGGAACACCAAAGGCGGCAGAGGTCGCTGCCCTGATGCGAGTCAATCACAGCGGCGAGGTCTGTGCACAAGGCCTCTACGCGGGGGGAGTCCTGTTTGCACGTTCTGACACGACCCGTGACGCGCTTCAGCACGCAGCCCAAGAAGAGCTAGATCATCTGGCGTGGTGTCGTCATCGACTTGACCAGCTGCAGACGCCACCCAGTCGTCTCGACCCTGTGTGGT
>RFUY01000149.1 GCA_009922705.1 Gammaproteobacteria bacterium | reverse complement strand
TTCAAACGAGGAAACTTCGATGACTTCACCACTCGGTCGGTTCAGTGGCGACTGACCGAACGTTCAGGCCAGCTACCACTGCGCGCATTATCGCGCTACACGATCGAACGCCCAACAACGGTGCCAATCGCGGGGGCACTGCATCATGTTCGCCAAATCTCTGAAGATTGGTGGATTCCTGAGCTCGGTTGGCGGGAAACAAATTACTACTGGGTCAATACCCAAGGCATCGTGTTGATGTCCGAGCAAAGCCTCTATCCAGGATTCCCTCGATTGCACACGACCTTTTGGTCGAGCGCGCTGGTGTCGACAACGCACGAAGAATGAGTGGCGTTTCCATCAGCCCTCTTTTATTGTGAGCGACTGTCAGTCCAGATCGTGACACATCCTATGATTGAATCCACCCCACTCTTTACGCAGGCACAATTTGTGGTCGAAACCATTGGCATTATTGCCTTTGCGCTCGCGGGAATTATCCAGGCTGCACGACAAAAGTTGGATGCCATAGGCGTCTGCGCAGTGGCTGGCCTCACTGCGTTCGGGGGCGGCACACTGCGGGATTTATTACTCGATCGTCGCCCCTTTTTCTGGGTTGAGCACACCGAATTACTGTGGCTGATTTTCGGGCTCGCGATCCTCTCGATTTCGTTTATGCGAACTCGTCACATGGCGCTCACTCAACGCGCTGTGCTGATCCCTGATGCCATCGGTCTTGGCCTGTTCTGCGCCACTGGGACCCAGTTGGCAATCGCCATGGAAATGCCCGCTCTCATCGCTGTCTTGATGGGGGTCATCAGCGCCATTTTTGGGAGCGTACTGCGCGACATTGTGTGTAATGAAATCCCTCAAGTGTTTGCAGATCATCAGCCCTATGCCTTGTGCGCCTTTACTGGTGGGTGGGTCGTGGTGGGCCTGACCTGGCTCGGATTTCCAGCGTGGATCGCACTGATTGGAGCGGCCATGTTCGCGACCGTTTTTCGGCTGGCCGCCCTGTGGCTCAACTGGCGAATCCCTCAATGGCGAATGGAGTAAGTCTTCTCAGTTCCCACGAGGGCTTCTGTGATGGGGTTGAGTGCTCCTATACTGCCTCGGAGACCGTGCGCGCCACATGAGAGAACAAACATATGACCACCACGCCTGAATTCCTAACCTTGTGGCCCACGCAGCTCTTTAAGTGCGATCTTCCTGGCCATGATAAAGCCAACCCCCTGCTCGCCCAAAAAATTCTAGACGCCGATCACGCTGCCCAACAACTGACCACGCAGTATCTGGATGCGAACCTATTTTCCGATCAACACCCAGTCCTTCAATGGCTGAAGCAATCCGTCCAGCGTGCGGTATTGGACTATGCTCGACATGCGGGAATTGAGTATTCCATTGAGTTCGCGATTCAAGGGTGGGCGAATGTGAACCGGCTTGGGGATTATCACAATCTCCATAACCACCCGCATGCGTGGCTCAGTGGCACCTACTATGTCCAACTTCCGACGACTGACGATGTGCCGCCAGGCCGCAATGATCGGACACCCAACTGCATCAGCTTTTATGATCCGCGACCCCAAGCAAACATGCTGGCCATCGCCAATGACCCGCAAGTGGATCCCGAATACCGGGTGCGGCCACACCCTGGCTTATTAATGCTGTGGCCCGCGTTCCTGCATCATTCGGTTCACCCAAATCTGAGTCACACCCCACGGATTTCAGTGAGTTTTAACGTGATTCTGAAGTGGTCTGATGAGTACCTGCCACAGTGAAGACGGCAAAGACTCTTTCACCGTAAATCAGCGCTCCGCGAGAGACGAGCAGATTGCGCTATCGTACGCAATGTTCTCCCGCATCGACATAGAGGGTTTGCCCGGTCATTCCGGTGGCCTGATCAGAGACTAGGAATGCGACGAGTCCGGCCACTTCATCTTGGGACACCAACCGTTTCAAAGGCACTCGCGCCTTCACTTGTGCCATGAGCTGATCAAAATGCTTGATCCCAGAGGCAGCTCTCGTGGCAATGGGCCCTGGTGAGACGGCGTGCACGCGGACTTGCTGTGCCCCAAGTTCGCTGGCCAGATAACGCACTGATGACTCCAAAGCCGCCTTCACCGGCCCCATCAAGCCATAATCTGGGATAGCTAATCGCGAGCCAAGATAGGTCATGGTCACAAGTGTGCCTCCACTCTGCATATGCGGCGCAGCTAGATGGGCCACACGCGCGAATGAGTGACACGAAATATCCATTGCACGCAAAAAGCCTTCACGAGACGAGGCATGCAAAGGTGCATGCAAATCCTCCAGTGGCGCAAAGGCGATCGAGTGCACGACAAAATCCAATCGCCCGAAACGCGCCAAGGTGCTCTGAATTGCACTTTGCAACGCACCGGGTTGCTCGACATCGCAGGTCACGACAGGGATGGATAACGGCGTCACAACCGGCTCCACATAAGTCATGGCCTTTTCATTTAGGCACGTGGCAAGTACCTCAGCGCCCGCTGTCTTCAGTCGTTTTGCCACCGCATACGCGATGCTTTGATCATTCGCGACACCGAGCACAAGACCACACTGTCCATTTAGCATCGATTGTTCTCCTTCATCTGACGGCCCCTCATTCTCACGCCAGAGGATGACAGTTCAGCATCGATCCCCGTCAGAGTCTTTGCAACCGGAGTCTCGATTGACCTGTATCAATCCCGACTGAGCGATCATCGCAGGCAAGCGGAAGAAGAGATACGATGGCACTAGAACATCACTTCAAGGAGACTCTAATGACTAAGAATGTAGGTGGCCTCGATAAATGGGCTCGAATTGTGGTCGGCGCACTGCTGGTCATTCTTGCAGTGACAGGCACTGTGGGCGTCTGGGGCTATTTGGGGATCATCCCGTTGCTGACAGGCTCACTGAACTATTGCCCTGCATACAGCGTGTTTGGCATTAAAACCTGTGCCATCAAGCCTGAGTGAGTCAGCGAACGCTGTTTTCGATCAAAGGCCGAGAGCAGCGTTTATTGGCGAGCCTATTTGGCATGGCAAGCGCTGACGCTAGAAGACACTGATCCCAAGGAGTGCCCCTGATTACGTCTCAGGCAACGCCCGTTTTAAATGCTTTCGGATCATCACGAACACCATCGACCCGAAAGAAATAATTAAAAAAACCCGAAACACATGAAGCAGCATCACCACGGCCATATTGGCATCCATCGCGATTGCTAACAGCGCGACTTCTGCTTGCCCACCAGGGGCAAACCCTAGGATCAGACTTTGCAGATCCACCTCGGTCCAGGAATCCAACATAAAGGCAACACCAAACCAGACCGGAACCATCGACAGAAGCGAGACAAAGACTTGCTTTAACGTTCGTGTGACCTCTTCACGCGTCACCCCGATAAACCGGGCAGCGATGCTCCAACCGATAAAATACTGTCCAATAATCATTAAGATATCCGGGAGTCTTAACGCGATTCCGAAGAGTAAGTTCAAGGCCAAACTGACAATGAGTGGGCCCATAAAGGTGGGCGCAGGAACCTTCAGACGGCGCCCGAGCCAAATTCCGGACAGGATAGCCACCGCCGTCCATGGCTGA
>RFUY01000148.1 GCA_009922705.1 Gammaproteobacteria bacterium | reverse complement strand
ATCGATCCCAGGTTTGCAATCGACAGGGACGCGTCTGAGGCGGTAAATCCGGTTAAGCCCGCAGCGGGATCGGCAACAAACGCGAGGTTTCCGGTAAAGCCTAATCCTGCCAAGCCCTGGACACTGGCAGCGCCCGAGGCCGCCAAGCGGTAGTCAGCGCCCGCAGACCGAAACGCCAAGGCCCCATTGGTAAAGCCAATCGAGCCGCCACCATTGGGATCCCCTAGGCGAACCGCCACCCCGGTTGCCGTCGCGGTGAGCGACGCAGCCGTCGCGTCATAGGCAATCGAAAAACGACCCGACAGCTGTTGATGTCCAGCCACGGCAACGAACCCATCCCCCGCAAGGTCAAAGACAGTGTTGCCGCCAAATTGGGCAAAGCCGGTTAGGTTCGCAATCCCACCGCTAAAGCCTGGCAGACTCCAATCCGCGCGGACATCGGCCGCCGTCCACTTGAGATGGGTGACCCCCGCGGTGCCCGCAACCGTCGAGACGGTCCATGCACCACTGACGGTGACGCCAGGCAACTCCAGTGCGGCGTTGATCGAGACCGACACATCGACCTGGCCCGTGAGCCACGCCGAGAGCACTTGATCAAAGGCGGCTTCAGCCTCTGCCGGTAGGGTGATTTGATCAAGCCCCGGAATCGCAGTTGCCACCAAGCTCAAGCTGTTGGCGCGATACTCGGGCTTTAAGTAAATCCCACCGCCGGCATAGAGCCCGCGGAAGGCAGAAAATTCGCCCGACCGAGTGGTGGACCATTTGAGGACATCAAACACCTGCCCTGCAGTTGGCCGAAATCCCTCTAAGTAATCGAGCTCCAACACACCCGCGAGCGCCACGCCGGCGGTGGAGATGACTTGGTCATACCCATCATTGGGATTGGCCTCAGTGGCACCGGGGTTTGTGCCACCCAGCTCCACCAATAACCGGCCGCTGGCGTTCTGGCTGAACTGATCGACCGTCAAAATGCCTGGTGAGGCGCCTGGCGCAATCACGCCTGAGTTCACCAGCGCACCCGACAGGACTCCAGAGCCCTCGAGTCGCTGCGTTGTACCCAACTGCAGGTCACTCGCCGCGTCCGCGGCAAGCGTCTGCACGGTTCCGGTGGCAGAATGAACGGTGAGGGGATCTGGAGTTCTCGGCTCAGGAGTTGGCGCGGCGGATTCTGTCGCGGTCGTGGTAGGCGTGGTTTCTACATGCGCGGCAAGCGGCTCCTCAGCGCCTGAGGTGTCCAGGACGCCAAGATCGGCCGCCAGCAAAATGCGCTGTTCAAGCGTCTCCAGGGCCGCGGGGACAATGGCTTTAGAGGGCCGTTTGCGACTCATCGCAGGCGATCTCCGAGGGCCATGTGACGCGCGTGACAGACAGCAAAATGCCCGAAACACAGGATGTTCCGTTTAATGCTTCGTGCACAGTGACTCCGTTCTGCCATCACGCCTTTCAGATCTGTAAGAATTGTCGACTCTTTTAGCATAGTCGGTGCATGCGTCCAAACCCTTCAGAACCCTTCACGCACGTGGGTTTTGGGACAATAGATGCGGGCATCCGGGATCTCAGGTAGCCTTTGGCAAACGGAGAGACCATGCCCCGAGACGCCGAGCAATACCCGCAACTCACACGAGACTTTGACGACGCTGTCATCGAACGTCCGGTGTTGCGTGCACGCCGCGCGTTCAGGCACGCACTGTCCATTCTGCTTGTCCTCTGGCTCGGACTCTCCACCGCCCAGGCGGCGTCAACACTGCGCATTGAGGTTGCTCGCGACGCCACAGGGCAAGCCACACTGTCTGACATGCTGACCGCTGATGCGTCTTGGGAGCCGCTCGAGGGCCTCTATTCCGGCGGCTATACCGAGGCGGCGCTGTGGTTTCGGTTGCAGTTCGAGGCTACCCATGACAACGCCCGCCACATCCTCTGGATACAGCCCACCCCTTTAGACCAATTGACCTTGTATGGGGTCTCTGCGACCGGCCTCCTCACTGAGCTTGACCGCACTGGCGATCAAATCGCTCTGGCCGATCGGACACTGCAAACAACCGCGATGGGGTTCAAACTCAGTCAGCCTGCCGGCAAAACTTATTTTATTCGGCTCAACACCACGAGCTCAGCGCTGTTTCGGGCGAGTGTCCACACCGAGGCCGAGTTTCAGCGGATTGAGCAACAACGCATCACCAGCTTTATCGCCTTCACCACGATCATTCTTGCGTTTTTCATCTGGACGCTGTTTGAGTTGATTCGGACCCGTGAGTTGGTGATCGGCCTGTTTGGGTTGTCGCAACTGCTCGGAATTGGCTACACCACGGTGATTTTTGGATTCGCCACCATCATCGCGCCACAAAGCACCTGGACCGATTTTGGCACCAGTGTGGCGGCAGGCCTGATCGGTCTAGTCAACCTGGCTTTGCAAGGCCGTCTCGCGCATTTATTCTCGCCACCACGCTGGGTGAGCTGGCTGTTTTGGGGACTGGTTGCGGCCGCAATCGCCGTCTTTGCTCTGCTCGGCGTCGGCGATGTCCGTGGTGCGATGACCCTCGTCGCCCTCTACTCACTGCTGGTGTCTTTTCTGTATCTGGTGTGGGCAGCCACCGTTGATGCCGCCCAACCAGGCGGACGGCTCTACCGCCTAATCCTTCTACTGCAATGGGCATCGCTGACACCAGCACTGGTGGCGTTAATCGGCCTGCCGCTGTTCGATCAAGTGTTGTTCTACCTCATCCCCTTGCAGCAGATTTGGGCGACTGTGCTGATCGGAATCTTGCTGATTCGGCGCGCCCAGTATCGCTTGGATCAAGCACAAGCGACCGAGACTGCGCTAAAAATCATGGAGGCTGAACTTGGCCTCGAGCAGTCCAAACGGGCTGATCAAAGTCGCTTTATGGACATGCTTGTGCATGAACTGAAAACCCCGATCGCCGTGATTCAGATGAGCCTCGATACGCTCGAGAAAAGCCGTCCGGTTGAGCGGAGTCTTCGGGCTTTACAGAACATGAACCAGGTGATCGAACGCTCACAGGCGTCGATGGCGATTGAACATGGCGCCATCACACCAACGCTTGAAACCCTGCAACTCAACGCACTGGTTCATGACGTCTTGGAAAGCCTCGCGCAAACCAAGCGGATTCAGTATCAGCCGTCACAGATCGAACGGATTGTGTCAGACCGAGTCTTACTGCGGACGGTCCTTGGTAACGTCATTGAAAATGCCCTGAAGTACTCCCCCCTCGACGGCCAAATCAAGATCATCCAGCATCCGCAACAACAGGACGCCCGCGCCGGCATTGTGATTGAGGTGATCAACGTGTCCAACGATGTGACGCATCTTGCGGAAGCATTGGTGTTTGAAAAATACTATCGCGGCCCAGACGCACGCGGCCAGAGTGGCTCGGGACTCGGCCTGTATCTGTGTGCTGAGATCCTTCGCACACTCGGTGGGTACATCACATTTTCAGTCCACAACAACACGGTGACAGTGACACTATGGATCCCACGCTCCATCTCTTAATACAAAAATAATATCAAATCTGTTAATTAATGCAGGAGGAAGGTCTATTTGTTGAGATACAGGTTGAAATGGTTCAAATCTTCCCATTTTTGGATTTCCTGCTGCAAGAACAGATGTTTGTGCT
>RFUY01000147.1 GCA_009922705.1 Gammaproteobacteria bacterium | reverse complement strand
CCTGCGTTTGTCGACCTATGTGAACGAGGTTGATGTCCGGTATGCCGGTTTCAAAAAGTTTGCCGAGTTGGTCAACACGAAGACAGAAGGGCGTGTAAAGGTTGATGTCTTCGGCTCTTCGACGTTGCACGGCTGGAGTGAGGGTGTTGACGCCATGATCGGTGGTGTTGCGGACATCAGCTGGGTATCAGCAGACAAGCGGCTGCCTTGCTACCGGGTGACCTCCCTGTATCCCGTTGTGATTGACATGAAGAAGCAATTGCCGCTGGATGCCGCCTATGCTGCACTCATCGCACCCGAGGCAGCCAAGGCTGGGCTCGTACCCTTGATCAACTCCAACTATTCCTATGATCAGGAATGGTGGTTCAAGAACAACTCGACTGATTTGGCCAAGTTGGATGGCAAGCTTGTTCGATCGATCGGGCCATTGGTCTCCATGATGATCGAGACTTGGGGCGGCAAGCCCGTGTTTATCGCACCCAAAGAGGTCTTTCAGTCCGCCGAGCGCGGAGTGGTCGATGGGATCAACATGGGTGTCGCCACCTACAGTGCCTGGAAGCTATGGGGCGTGATGCCGCACATGGTGAAAGCTAATCTCTTCTACGGCAACATTCAGTACATGATTTCCAAGCGGAAATTTGATTCCTTGTCACCCGCTGACCAGAAGGCACTTCAAGTAGCGGCTGCCGAGTCAGAGGCTTGGCTCAAGCCCCGATACGAGAAGTGGGTCGACGACAGCATGGCAGATGCAGTTAAGCAAGGCGGCACCGTGACCCCCATCAGCGCAAGCAAGCGCAAAGCGCTGCTGGCCAGTGTGACGGGCAAATGGGATGTCGAGGTCAACGCAGGATGTGGCCCCGAGCTTGCTGGCAAGGTTCGTGCCTTGTTCGCCAAGAACGCGCTCTAATCCATGTACCTGCGTAAAGCGCTGCTTGTCCTGGAGAGGCTGGCCATCGGTCTAGCCGCTCTGGGTGCGCTGATCGTTGTTGTACAGACCGTCTGGATTTCCTACGGCGTATTCATGCGTTACGTCGTTGGGAAGCCGGACGGGACTGTTACCGAGGCTACGGCACTGCTCCTGTTCCCTGCGGCGCTGTTGGGACTGGCATTTGCCCTGAAGGAGGATGCCTATCCCAAGGTCTCGTTTCTGCTCGACGCGCTGAGCGAGCGGGGCCGGCGAATCATGACGGCCATCAATCTGTGTTTGATGATCGTCGTTGGACTCTTCTTCTCCATTGCGGGGGTCGAGGCAACGCTTCGAGCCTATGCATCAGGAACAGCCTCAGAAATTTTGCTCTGGCCGCGATATTTATTTTGGCTGCCCGGTGCCGCAGCCTTGGTTGTGTTTACGGCCTACGCGTTTGTTCGTCTTCTTGTTGAGTTGTCCTCCTCCCCTACCAGCCGCGATTAGCTCACTGTAAAGGTCTCCTATGGAGTGGTATCACGTCGGACTTGGCCTGCTGACCCTGTTGGTGATTCTGATTGGAATTGGTCTTCCCATTCCGTTTGCGCTGGCGTTGGCGTCATTGCCCTTCTTGCTCCATATCCAGGGCTGGTCGACCGCACTGGTTAGCACAGAGCTAAAGCTATGGGGCGTATGGATCGATTACGTCCTACTCGCAGTTCCTCTCTTTGTGTTTTTGGGGGAACTGATCGGGCGCTCAACCATTGGTACCAATCTCTATGAATTGATGCACCGGGGTGTGCGGGTTAGAGGGTCAGCGGCCTACGGCAGCATCGCTGCCTGCGCCGGATTTGGAGCCGTATGCGGCTCCTCGATGGTTGGATCCTTGACCATCGGTGGTGTGGCTCTGCCAGAGATGCAAAAGCTCGGATACAACAAGCGGCTATCCAGCGGTGTATTGGCCGCCGGTGGCACGCTGAGCGTCTTGATCCCCCCGAGCCTAATTCTGCTCTTCTACGGCATTGTGACCGACACTTCGATCGGGGAGTTGTTTATTGCAGGAATCATTCCTGGCCTTCTATTGACAGCACTGTTCGCCATTACGGTCTACGTCTGGGGACGCATCGCACCTCGGCACATCCCTGACTCGGACCACTCTCGGTGGCCGACCGTCCGAGAGTTCTTGGTGGCTTTTGGACCAATCTTCCTCATCGGCTTGGTGATTACTGTCTCGATCTATACCGGGATTGCGACTCCAACGGAGGCTGCGGCAGTCTCAGCTCTTCTGACGACGATCCTGGCGTTTACAGTCGGGGGACTGAGTTTCCAAGGGTTTAAAGACGCGCTTTATTCCACGATGCGAACCATGGGGTACCTTGGCCTTCTGCTCTCGGCCGGCATTTTGTTTGGTTTCGTGTTGACCTACTACAGGGTTCCGCAAGAGGTCAGCGAGTTGTTCCGGGCGCTCGAACTCAGCCCTGTGATGATTCTGGCGATGGTGATTGTGTTTTATATCGTCCTGGGGATGTTCTTGGAGCCGGTCTCCATGACCTTTATCACCCTGCCGACCATTTTTCCTCTCATGCATGCGGCGGGTTACGACCTGATTTGGTTTGGTATCGTTTACACCATCACCATGGAGATCGCAGTGCTGACTCCACCCGTGGGGTTAAACCTCTATGTCATTCAGGGCATCAGCAGGGGGACCATCCCAATTGGTGACGTCATCAAGGGTTGTCTACCATTTTTGGCCTGTATGGTGGCTCTGATTGCCGCCGTGATCTTTTTCCCGGGCATCGCCCTGTGGTTACCTTCGGTGATGAAATGAAAATGAGTCCCCTCAACATTGAGCGCTCTGGAAAGGGCCCCTGTTTCGTTATGGTGCATGGCTACCTCGGAGGCTCCAGTCAGTGGAGAGCCGAGGTCGAGGCGCTGAGTCCGTATCTTGATGTGGTGACGCCGGACTTACCGGGGTTTGGCAAGAGTAATCATCTTGTCTCACCAGATCAGATTGAGGGGTATGCACGTGCAGTGCTCACGGCGGTCGACAGTCTGGGTATCGATCGTTTTCATCTGTTGGGGCATTCGATGGGCGGGATGATCGTCCAGGAGATGGTTCGCCTGGCGCCAGATCGGGTTAACCGTCTGGTGCTCTACGCCACCGGCCCCTTGGGCCTTCTGCCAGGTCGATTCGAGTCCATGGCTCGATCTCGCGAGAGGTTGGCTGCCGATGGGGTGGATGCCACGGGCCGTCGCATCAGTGTGACCTGGCTCTATGAGCGGGAGGCATCGTCCAATGCCAAGCTGCTTGGCGATTTGGCGGCCCAGGCGAGTCCGCAGGCGGCGGATGCGGGTTTGTGGGCCATGGAACGGTGGGATGGCCGTCCTCACCTCCCGAAGATTCAGCAGGAGACTCTCATTGTTTGGGGGGATCAGGATCGCAGTTACAAGTGGGACCAGGTAGAGACACTGTGGCGAGGGATACCCGGTGCCTCGCTGTCGGTGGTTCCGCGGTGCGCCCATGCGGTGCACCTTGACAACCCAACGATCTTTCAGCAGCTTTTGAAAGACTTTCTGCTTGCTCCATCGCGCGCTTAGGTCTCTCTTGGTGAGGTAAGCGTCGTACACTGACCCTCCACTCCTGGGGGCGACTGTCTATGGCTATCAAGTGGTTGGAAGACTATCAGGCTTTGATCGAGTCGGGGTCGTTCTCGGCTGCTGCGAGA
>RFUY01000146.1 GCA_009922705.1 Gammaproteobacteria bacterium | reverse complement strand
TTGGAACAATTACTCGCGATGTGTCAGCGGGCAGTGACCGAGAAAGGTGCGGACAGCATTATTTTGGCGGGCGCACCCTTGGCGGGATTGGCGCGCGAGATTGTCGCAGAGGTTCCCGTCCCCTTAATTGATGGGGTGCGGTCGGCGGTCCGGATGGCGGAATTCATGGCGGGGATGGGTCCGTTGGTTCGTCAAGTAGGTGCCTTTGCACCTCAACCTGAAAAATCGCACTCCGGTTTGTCTGGCTCCGTGAGTCAGATGATTGGGCGCCTAAGGGAGGTCAGTTGATGGAACCTTTTGATCTGGTCGTCCGTGGGGGTGAGGTGTTTGTCTCGCAGGCGCTCATCCGCTGCGATATTGGTGTGCGTGATGGCCGCATTGTTGCCCTTGCAGAGACCCTCGGTCCGGGGCGGGAAGAGATCGATGCCTCAGGTCGTTGGGTGTTGCCCGGTGGTGTGGATGCGCATTGCCATCTCGATCAGCCGATGTCAGATGGCGCGGTGATGGCCGATAACTTTGAAACCGGCACACGTTCAGCGATCTGTGGGGGCACTACCACGGTGATTCCGTTTGCCTGCCAGTTCAAAGGACAGTCCGTTTGGGCGGCGATTGAGGACTATCATCAGCGCGCCGCACAGCAATCGTATGCTGATTATGCGTTTCACTTAATTGTCTCTGACCCGACGCCGAGCGTGCTTCAAGAGGAGTTACCGCGCGCCATTGCTGAGGGGTATACCTCGTTTAAGATCTACATGACCTACGAGGACATGAAGCTGAACGATCGGCAAATCCTAGAGACCCTCACGGTGGCGAAGTCTGCAGGGGCGATCGTGATGGTTCACGCGGAAAATGCGGACTGTATTGATTGGCTCACAGACCTATTAGAGTCGGCTGGACACACCACCCCGGAATACCATGCCCAGGCGCGCCCGAGTGCCGTGGAACGTGAGGCCACGCATCGCGCGATCACCTTCTCTGAATTGGTGGATGTTCCGATTTTGATTGTGCACGTCTCCGGGGCTGAAGCGATCGAGCAGATTGATTGGGCGCGACGCCGAGGATTGAATATCTTTGCCGAGACCTGCCCTCAATATGTTTTCTTAACCAGTGACCACCTACATGATCCGGAGGGCTGTGGACACAAGTTCATCTGTTCTCCGCCGCCTCGCGATAAAGCCAATCAAAAAGTGGTCTGGAACGGACTACGGACTGGGACATTTCAGGTGTTCAGTTCGGATCATGCACCCTTCAATTTAGACGATCCGAATGGCAAGGCTCTGCATGGTAAAAATGCCCCATTCTCGAAAACACCCAATGGAATCCCAGGGCTAGAGACCCGACTACCCTTGTTGTTTTCCGCGGGTGTTAAACAGGGCCAAATCTCCTTGGCGCGCTTTGTGAACTTAACAGCGACCTATCCGGCGCGCCTGTATGGCTTGTTCCCACGTAAAGGAGTGATCGCTGTGGGTGCTGATGCTGATCTCGCGATTTGGGACCCCAATGCAACGTGGACGATTGCGAATGTAGACCTGCATCATGCAGTGGATTACACCCCGTATGAGGGCATCACGGTGACCGGGCGCGTGACAGAAACTGTGATTCGGGGGCGTGTGGTGCAGCGCGATGGACGCCTGTTGGTGGAGAAGGGCAGTGGGCAATTCTTGCGATGCCATGCCCCTGATTTTGATCTGATGTAAGGGATGGATAGGGGCGGGAGGTGACGCCTGCCCCCAGCGTATCGAGTGCAATTCGCCAGCCAATACAATGTTGCCGCAGGATGCCGTGATTCCGCGTAGACTCATGTTTTCACGAATCCGGTCGACTCTTAGATGATGCATGGTCAACGTCGATATCTCACAGATCCGCGGGTAACTCGGTACGCGTCTACTGCGCTTGCCCTGTGCCTGGGAGCACTATTATGGTCCGTTGCATCGGTCACTCAGGCGCGCTCAGCCTTTCCGACACTGTATACCGAACCGACGGCTGCGTTACGTGTGATACAGGCCGCACAGGGTGATGTGCTGCTCGTCATGATCGACAGCAATCGTGCGGATCAGAGTCTCTGGCAGCGTCTCTCGAGTCGATCTGGGCGTTTGCAGGTGACCTTCAATGGCGAAGCTCTAGGCCAGTATGTCCCAGACACATTGCTGCGAGTGACGCCGCGTACCGGCGTGAATCGCCTGCGCGTCATGTCTGTTGATGACCCTGCTCGGTTTGTGGAGTTTGTCTTTTCCATGTTGCGATCAGCTGGAATTCCCAATCAACTGCTTATCGTGCAAGATTCACCGACCGCATTAGCTGTGTCGCCAGTGACCCCTTCTGATCGTGCTCGGATCATTGAGGTGTTGATGCGTGCAGGCACCCCGTCACTTGAGGAAACGGTGACTGCAATCGAGCGACGCGGTAACCAGCCCATCTTGGCTCGGCCTGCAGCACCAAATTGGCGAAGTGATCCAAGCATGGATCGCGGCGATTCATCCGAATCAGGCTCTAATGAACAATCTGGGCAGGAGGCATCATCTACCGCGAGCGTCGATGCTTCGCCAGATGGAGATAACCCCTCTACGAATAATGACGCTCCGGCCGAGAGCGCGGCAGAGTCCGAACCTGAGTCGACAGAGGCTGATGTTTCTGCCGATCGGCGCAGCTATTTCTGACACAGTATTCTGCTTTAAATACGTACCATTTATTTTCTGAATTATTTGAAAACAATCTTCTCAGCAATACTGAATTACGGCATGCTATTGAGTAGTAATTTTTTATCGATATTTTTTGAAAGGACCGATTGTATGCGTCATTACACTGGAGGGCTTTCGAAATTATCGATGGTCATGATTAGCGTCGTATTAACCGGGTGTGGGTCATTTACCAATCATCCTGAGCGTGCGATTTTATTTGAACGGGAAGGCTCTGATTTGATTTTGAATCATCAAACAGGTGAAGCCTTTTCGTTTATTGAAAATCGAGTGGGTGAATATGTGTGTAAGTCCCCCAGCCCAGATGTTGTTGTCGGGGCCAGTGTGAGCTTTAGTGATTCGATTCCAGTGACCAAACTGCTTGGTGGTGAGGCATCGGGAAGCGACGAGTTTGACACGGCGTCCTTGGGAGGGAGAAGTCCGTCAGTGCTGTTGGCACGAGAGATTTTATATCGAGGCTGTGAGTTATCAGCGAATCATAAATTGAGCGTTGATCAAGCGATTGAGTTATTTGAAAATTCACTTGAAAAAGTGGTGGCTATTGCAGAAGCATCATCGCAAGTCGCAGGAACCGCGGCGGCTTCGTCAGGCGCCGAGGCAACTGCTCCCGCAATTAATAGTGTGATGTCATCTGAGAATGGGACGGCATCGTCAAGTTCGATGGACACGACATCCAGTAGTGACCTGTTTGACACGACGTCCCAATAAATATTTCGCAGACACTCCATCGTCTCAATGAGGTGATGGAGTGTCTGTGTCAGTCGTAATTAAGGGAGCGGCATCCGCAAAATCGTCGGGTTCCAGCTCTTGTTACCGAAGTGCAGCGTATGTCCTGCAACCGAGGCAGAGCCGAATTCGACTTCTGATTCTACGCGCACATCGACTGAGCCGACTGGCTTACCTTTGACAATATTAAAATCAAAGTCTGTGCAGACATTGGCGGTCACGCCAGGATAGGTAAGACTCGCCAAGTCCACGCCGGCAATCTCACACGATGCACCGGAGGTATTATTCTTGGTGAAGGTGCCTGTCA
>RFUY01000145.1 GCA_009922705.1 Gammaproteobacteria bacterium | reverse complement strand
CTGGCGCTGTCTGCTCCGGGGCCGGCGCGACAACCGCAGGTCTTGGAGGTGTTACCGCGGCAACCTGAGGCGGTTCTGACACCACAGGCGCTGGCGTGGAGATTCGCTCTACCGGTGCTGGCGCCGGGACTGACGACACTGGCGCTGGAGACTCTGGCACTGGGGCCTCAACAGTGGGCGATGATGATGGCGCGACAGGCAGGACCGGTTCACCCGGCACTGTGGTCAAGGTCGCTTGATTTCGCATGGCCGCATCCAGTACCGGTGAGGTCGGGGGGGGCTCAGCCACTTGAGGGGGTGCCGCGTCAAACCCCAATTCCGGTTTAAACACCAACACCGCAATGACCAGAGTCACGAGGACGGCAAGCGCTTTGAAAAACACACCCACCCCTCGCTTTGGCTTCGGCGTATTGTCTTCAAACAGAACCCGAAGGCTCTCCGCCTCCGGGTTCGATGCGTCCGTCTCGACTGCATCGAGCGCAGCTTCATCAAAACTGGGCGCGGTCCGTTCGACGGGTCGTTTCGGTTCCTCATCAACCTCAGGCTCGAGCCTGCGCACGATTTCTTGACTAATGCGAGTCAACACGCGCTCGACCTGAAACTCGAGCCCAAGGCCTAGTGCAGTGTTCCGAAGCACGCTCTGCTCATGTTCATCCGGCGGGGAAACCTCCCAACGCACCAACCGGGAGCCATAGCGATCCAAAGCGCGATCGATCGGCTGACTCAACCGGTCCAACAAAAATACCAGTCGCATATTGAGGCCCGGAAAGTCGGTAACCATCCGTGTCAACAATGACCAGCTTTCCCCCTCAAGGACCTGGGGATCATTAATGACGAGAACCCGATCTGGCGCCCCAGACGGCCGCTCACCGCGCGCTTGGTCCATCTCCATGGTCGACAAGAGCTCGTTAAACCGCTCCACCATGGCTTCGATACTGGAGGGTAAAAACATCTCCACGACCACGGTCGACTGTGTCTTCAGTCGCTTTAGCAAGATCTGCCCATAATGATCAACAATCCCGTCAAAGCGGCCCGTGATCAGCAAATGCTTCCGTGCCTCCAGAAGCTCGCGTGCCACACGGGTCATTCGCTCCGCATCAGAGGCTCGAAAAAAATACTCACCAGCCAGCAGGACATCTGCGAGCTCGGGCGATCCTTCTGCAAACAAATCAGTCATCACGGATCCTTACGCTTGTCGATTACCTTCCGCATCAAATCGGTACTCTGGCGGAATCTCAGGATTGGGTTTCTCAGCCACACGGCCATCTCGGCGCACGCTAGAGAGGCTGAACACATACGCAATCACTTGCGCGACAGCGTAATACAAATCTTCTGGGATCGCCTGATCAACCTCGGTGGTGTAGTACAGGGCACGCGCCAGAGGCGGGGTCTCCACTTGAGGGACACTATGGTCTGAGGCCTCATTACGAATGCGCAGTGCTAGATGATCGATGCCTTTGGCCACCACAATTGGCGCACCATCGGATTCTGGGTCATACACGAGGGCGACCGCAAAGTGCTCTGGGTTGGTGATGATCACGTCAGCGTCCTTGACCTTCTGCATCATCCGCTGTTCCGCCATTTCTCGTTGCCGCTGACGGATCTTGGCCTTAACCTCAGGACGCCCCTCAACGTCCTTGAACTCGTCTTTCACCTCTTGCTTGGTCATGCGCATCCGCTTGTAGAACTCGTAGCTCTGGTACGGCACATCGATCGCCGCAATCAGCACTAAGGTGGCCGTCACCATGAGCGTCGTCCAGCCAATCATTTCTCCCGCAGCCGCCATCGCAGGCTCAAACGCCATTTGCCCTAACGCAATCAACTCTTCAGAAAACGCCCACACGAAATACAACAGTGCCGAGGAGACCAGTAAAAACTTCAAGATCGCCTTCAACAATTCAACCAACGCTTTTAGCCCAAACATCCGTTTAAAGCCTTCGATTGGGCTGAGCTTACTGGCCTTCGGTTCGAGGGCTTTCCAGGAGAAATTCAGGCCACCCATCAGACTGGTGGCCAACACAGCCACGACAACGGTGAGCGCGAGGATAGGTACAATTAAGAGCAAGGCAGACAGGCCAAATTCCGCAAACTGCAAGGGTATCAAACGCTCGGCAAAAATATCTTTCCGGTCAAAAACGAAACCAGAGGCGACCAAGGCAGAGAGGTTTGTCATCATCCAAGGCCCAGTCAGATACAAGGCCGCCATCGAGGTAATCATGACCGCAGCCCCCCCGAGTTCTTGGGATCGCGGCACCTGCCCTTCTTCACGCGCCTTTTCAAGACGCCTGGCGGTGGGCTCTTCGGTTTTGTCGTCGTCAGACTCTTCAGCCATCACAACACTCCTGGAACACTTACCAAGATTTTCACTTGCTCCATGCCCTCAAGCCACAGCCATTGGATGCGCGCGCCAATACTGGACATGGAAATCACCAGTACCGCATACCCTGTTAAGAAGAACACTGGAAAACCCACTGCAAAAATGTTCAAGCTCGGTGCGGCTCGGGTGATCACGCCCACACCAATATTAACGAGCAACAGCGCCACCATGACCGGCAGCGCGATGAGCACCCCACCCAAGAAGATCATCGCGCTCCACTGAATCAAATTCCCAATCGCCACCTGGCCAATCAGTGCGGTACCAATCGGGACGGTTTCAAAGCTACGCAACAAAATGCCAATAATGAGCATGTGTCCGCCGACCGAGAGAAAAATAAGCGTCGCAATAATCAACAAAAAAGACGACAGCACCGGCACATTTCCGAGCCCGGGATCCACCATAGTCGCCATCGACAAGCCCATTGAGTTTGCAATGGCTTGCCCACCCACCACCACAGCCGCGGTGACGACTTGCAGCATCAATCCCATCAAAATGCCAATAAATAACTGGTTGGCAATCTCAAGCAGCCCTTCGGCCGAGACTGGGTCGATCACCGGCCAGTCCGCCAAGGGATAGACCATCCAAGTCAGCAAGGCGGCAAGCAGTACCCGAATCCGGACCGTCACCGCATCAATCGAGAGAATTGGCACCGTCAGAAGCAAGGCACTGATGCGCAAAAAAGGCCACAAGATCGTGTAGAAGCGTTCAACCAAGTCGGCAACAAACAGCTCCACAGGGGGCCTCACAAAAACAGAGCAGGAATCCGCTCGTACATTCGCCGGGTGAACTCAACCAGGGTACCGATCTGCCAAGAGCCGACGAGGACCAGTGTCGCAACCATCGCCGCTAACTTTGGAATGAATGACAACGTCATCTCATTGATGGAGGTCGCCGCCTGGATGATCCCAATCACCAAACCAACCACCAATGCGACCAGCAAAATTGGGCCAGAGATGAGTACCGCAATCCACAGCGACTCTCGCCCTAAATCCACGACCATTGCAGGATCCATGTCACCTCCTAGGGCATTGCAAAACTTGAGGCCAAAGACCCCATAATCAGGGTCCACCCATCGACCAACACGAACAGCATCAGCTTAAACGGCATCGAAATCATCATCGGTGACAGCATCATCATCCCCATCGACATCAAGACACTCGCGACGATGAGATCAATGACAACAAAGGGGATATAGATCAGAAAGGCGATGATAAAGGCACTTTTCAGCTCAGAGGTCAGGAAGGCTGGTGCCAGAATCGAAAACGGAATGTCTTCGGGGCTATTGAACCCCTCAGCCCGCGCGATCTGGGCAAACATCGCAATGTCTTCTTCTCGGGTCTGATTCAGCATGAAGCCACGAATCGGCCCTTCGGCGGCGGCAATGGCTTGTTCAATCGGTAACT
>RFUY01000144.1 GCA_009922705.1 Gammaproteobacteria bacterium | reverse complement strand
GACGGCTATGAAATCCACGACGGAATCCGCTATGACTGGACCGCTGGCGACATCGCCATCGTGCACAACAATTGTGTCCATCAGCATTTCAATGCCAGCGACACCAAACCGGCACGGGCACTGGTGCTGAAAACTAAGCCAATGTTCCTGTTCATGAACATGCTGTTCCAAAAACAGGTTGAACCACGCGCCTCAACCCCAGCACCCGGCGGCGAGGATTTTGTCGTCCGCGAGGAAGAGGATGATTTTAATCATCCGGAAGGAGGCTACTGAAATGGCGTGGCAGGAAAGCAAAGTCTGGCTTGACGGGCTGGACAATAAAGATCTTTATCAGCAGCTTCTCGACGATGCCGAGGCCGCACCCCAGCGCAATGCAGGCCGTAAGAAGGTTGTTCGCCCGCATGAAATGCCTTGGGAAATGTCGCGTCAGGGCCTGCTGAAACATCTTCTCAACGAACAAATGAACACCCGCATGGAAACGGTTGATGCCTATATGCAGATTATCCCGCCGGACTCGCGTTCCGGTAAACACCGGCATCTTGCCGAAGAATGTCTCTATGTGCTTGAAGGCAAAGGCTATGATCTACATCAGGATTGTGATGTCGAGATCACCGATGATTATTTCTGGGTCCCGCAGGACAAAATTCAGCGGTTTGAGTGGGAAGCCGGCGATCTTATCTATATCCCACCTAACACCATTCATCAGCATTTCAACGCCGATCCAAAACGGCCGGCGCGTCTGATTTCGGTGATTAACCGCATTTTCAAACATTCCGGTCTGAACGATTTGGAACAGATTGAAAATGCCCCTGAATATGTCGAGGGCATGACCCTGACGCCGGAAATCGTCGCCGATCTGATCAAGAACCGCGATTGATGTTAGGGGCGTCTCTTGCGCTAGCTTCAGCAGCTTTATTTGGATTGCAAGGAGCTGCTGTTCGCCGTGCAGTAACCAGCTCAAGTCCACTCCAAGGAATGGCTATAACCGTTCCTTCAGGAGTGCCTTTTTTTGCTTTATTGGCGTATTTCTTCGACGGTTTTGATGCCATGCCTGGATGGTCCTCGGCCACATGGTTTTTAGCTGGATTGGCTGGGCTCGTGCATTTCGTATTTGGCCGGTTCAGTAATTACAGTGCCACCCAAGCGCTCGGGGGCACACTTTCCTCTCCAATACAACAATTAAGCGTCCTAGTAGCACTAGTCTTGGCAATTCTGTTCCTTAATGAGACCGTCAGCGGCTTAAACTTGGTTGGTATCGCGCTAGTAATTGTTGGCCCAGCGACGATGCTCCGGCGCCGAACCAAAAATGTGGGCAAACGCGCTGGCTCGGATTTTGAACCCAATTTCAAAACGGGCATTTGGTGGGGATTGTCATCAGCTTTGGGTTATGGCACCAGCCCTCTAATCGTTGCGCTTGCAATTCAGAGCGCGGGCTCAGTCGGATCTCCTTTTGGAAATTCAATTGGTATTTTATTTGTTTCCTATTTGGCTGCCAGCCTTGCAGTGATTGTAATGGTAACACTCTCTGGAGGCCGTAAGGTAATCACCTCGATACCAAGAGATGGATTCAATTGGTACCTATTTTCCAGCTTGCTCGTAGCCTTATCACAACTTTTCCGTTATATGGCGTTGGTTGTGGCGCCGGTTTCAGTAGTGGTCCCGATCCAACGGCTTTCCGTCATTTTCCGATTGATCTTTAATGCCGTACTAAATCACAGGAATGAACGGCTTGACCCTCTTGTTATCCTCGGTATCATGCTGTCGGTCATTGGAGCCGCCGCCCTTGGTGTCGACACCGAGGTCGCAGTTGCCTGGCTTGACCTTGGCCCTACGATGTCTGACCTACTGCGGTGGCACTTATAGGCATGCCCCAATGCAGACTGGGGGGCATGCCCCGCTTTGATTTAGTCCTGATCTAGGTAAATCAATCCTTTTTCGGCCATGCGCGGGCGCATGTTGTTCATATTGATGCCAAGTTCGCCGGCCTCGTACCGCAGTCGAATCTGGTCTTCGCGCGCCTCACGCGCGGCTGATTTTGAGGCAATTTCGGCGGCATCGTCACGCGGAACGACCACAACACCATCATCATCGGCAATGATCACATCGCCGGGCGAAACAATCTGGCCGCCACAGACGATCGGGACATTCACATCACCCAGCGTTTCCTTAACCGTTCCCTGCGCTGAGATGGCCTTTGACCAAACCGGAAACCCAGCAGCCTTCAACACGGCAACATCACGGCAACCGCCATCAAGCACAACGCCAGTCACGCCATGCGCCTTCAATGACGCACCCAAAAGATCGCCAAAATAGCCAGCATCGGAAAATGATGTTGGGGCAATCACCATGATGTCGCCGGGTTGGCATTGTTCAACCGCAACATGGATCATCCAATTGTCACAAGGCGGTACGCTGACGGTTACGGCAGTGCCACTGATATGCGCCCCGGTCCAGATTGGCCGCATATAGGGGGCCATCAGGCCAGTACGATCCTGTGCCTCATGGATCGTTGCCACACCATATCTGCCAAGTTCAGCGACCGCCGAGCTGTCGGCCCGTTTGATGCTTTGAATAACTACCGCCATGTCCTTGTCTCCTCTTTTCCTGTTAATAACTGATATCGGCTGTTGCGACCTGAAACCATTCAAACTCGCACTGCATTTGGGGGTCGTCCAAATTTTGACCAATAACCACCAGTCGGGATTGACGCGTTTGGGCCGGATGCCATACCCCCTGCCATACTGCTTCTGACATCATGTGAACCGCCTGAAACACCAGCCGGTCATCCTGTCCGGCAATGTCAAAAATGCCCTTCATCCTAACAATGTCCTGCCCGTATTTCTGCATGATTCCGGTCAAGCGGGCCTCCAGCACCTCCAGCGCAAACGGTTGATCAGCACGAAATGACAGGCTGCTCAGCGCATGGGCATGAGAGACAGCGCTTGCGGGTTGTCGAGCGTGAACAGCAAGCTCGTCGGCTATCCGAACAGGATCAAACCCACGCTGGCCAGTCAGCGCATCAAGCGGCATCTGTGCCCGTTTGGTCACATAGGGCTTGGCGACCGGATTTAGCCGCCCGATCTGTTCCGTGATGCCGGACAGAGTGACTGCATCAATTGTATCTGCCTTGTTGATGATAATGATCGTCGCCATTAAAAGCTGGTTCAAAACTTCGGCGTATTGTCCAAGCTGGGCACTGATATGACCGGCATCGACCAAGGTAACCACCGAATCAAGATATGCCTTGGCGGCGAGAATTTGGTCGAACATGAAAGTCTGAACCACAGGTGCCGGATCGGCAAGTCCGGTTGTTTCGATAAAAATGCCATCGAACCGTCGGCCGTTAGCGAGAAGGCCACGAAGGCTGGTCACCAGATCACTCCGAATGGTGCAGCACACACAACCATTGCTGAGTTCCAGCAGGGTTTCACTGCTGCTGATGATCAAATCATGATCAATGCCAATCGCCCCAAATTCATTGACGATGACGGCAAAAAGTCGGCCACTCTGTTGGGTCAGTATATGGTTGATGAGGGTGGTTTTTCCCGCACCAAGAAAGCCTGTGACAAGGGTGACCGGTATCGGCCCCTCTGGCGCAGCTGACTGTGTCATCGGCGCACGTGCCCCCGTTGTTATCCGACCCTATTGCCAGGGCATCAGCGACACATGAATCACGCCGTCACTGGCACCAACCGCCTTGATGGCCGCGTCCACATCTTTCAGGCCAAAGCGGTGCGTGGCGATCAGGTCAAGCTGGAACCGGTCAGATGCCAATTGTTGC
>RFUY01000143.1 GCA_009922705.1 Gammaproteobacteria bacterium | reverse complement strand
GCACTGGTTTTTCCATGCATGACACGCGGCGCCCGGACAATCCGTCCACCAAAACATTGACCAATGGCTTGGTGTCCCAGACAGACGCCCAACACCGGCACCTGTCCACTAAAGGCTTCGATGACGGCTAAGCTGATTCCTGCCTGATCAGGATCACAAGGACCAGGGCCCACGATCACATGCGACGGTTGCATCGCGATGAGCGCATCGACAGTGCAACTGTCATTCCGCACGACATGCACCGCATACCCCAACTCGGCCACATACTGAACGATGTTGTAGGTGAAGCTGTCGTAGTTATCGATCATGACTAACACGCGGGCGATTCCTTCTTCATCCGTCTCGCCTTAATTCGGCGTTTTTCGCGTCATCGGGCCTTTCAACCCAGAGAATCCTGCCAAAGCGGTGTTCGCCGCCCGAATCACAGCCCGCCCTTTATTCAAGGTCTCGGTCCATTCAGACGTCGGCACGGAATCAGCAACCAGCCCAGCACCGGCTTGAATATGCAATTGACCGTTTTTCAGAACCGCCGTACGGATGGCAATGGCGGTATCCATATTCCCTGCCCAGCCCAAATAGCCGACTGCACCGCCATAAATGCCCCGACGGACTGGTTCAAAGGAATTGATCAATTCCATTGCCCGCACCTTTGGCGCTCCAGACAAGGTCCCGGCTGGCAAGCACGCTTTCAGCACATCAATGGCAGACAGTTCCGGACGCACCCGTCCCTCGACATGACTGACGATATGCATCACGTGGGAATAGCGCTCGACCGTCATCTGGTCGGTCACAACCACGGTACCCGTTTGTGCGACGCGTCAATCAGCATCAAATGCTCGGCACGCTCTTTTGGATCTTGCAATAGCTCGGCTTCTAACGCTTGATCTTCCTCCTGCGTCCGACCCCTCGGCCGGGTCCCTGCGATTGGACGCACCGACACGACGCCATCCTCCAACCGCGCCAGAATCTCAGGGGATGCGCCAACGATATGAGTGTCATCTAAATTAAAGAAGTACATGTACGGGGACGGATTCGAGACCCGCAGTGCACGATACAGACTCATCGGGCTCTCGGCATAGGGGACGGTGATCCGCTGGCTGAGGACTGCTTGCATGAGGTCCCCCGCATTGATGTACTCCTTCACCGCCTCAACGGCCGCCTGAAAGGTGTCCTGCGGCATGCTGTACTGATAATCGGCATCCGCGATCGGACGCGTCGGCCGAGGCTGGAAAGCCGTTGGATCAAGTGCCATCCCAAGATCACTGGCCATGTCATCCAACCGCTCCAGAGCCGCTTCGAATGATCCGACCTCTTGCGGATTCGCATGCGTGATTAAAGTCAGCATCCCAGAGACGTTGTCAAAGACCACCACGTCATCGGAGCGCATCAACAGAATATCTGGCGTTCCGATCGGATCCTCGGTGGGGAGTCCGGCCGCGACGCGAGGTTCGACGTACTGAATGGTGTCGTAGCCAAAGTAGCCAACCAGACCTCCGGTAAACTTCGGCAGTGCGAGTTCATCGATCACCCAACTCGGGGTTTCTCCCAAACGACCTTGATACGCCCGAATCCACTCTAGTGGGTCTTCAGTCTCGACAACCTCAACCACCTCATCGCGCTCAAAGCGACTGATGCGGTACCCACGAACTTCAATACGCTCGCGACAGGGCAACCCAATACAGCTGTAGCGTCCCCAGGTCTCACCCCCGGTGACTGATTCCAGCAAATAGGTCCACGGGCGATTGGCCAACTTTAAATAGCACGAGAGAGGCGTCTCTAAATCGGCCAGCAATCGGCGCGCAATGGGGACGCGGGTCAAATCGAACGCACGAAATCGCGCGAATTGGTCGGGGCTCATACGGGCTCCACTAATTCCGTCAACTGATCGATGACACGAACACCCGAGGCATCCACGTCAAGGTCACCATGATACCCGTAACGCACCAAGATCGGCGTGACGCCTGCCGCCTGTGCAGCTGCCAAGTCAGCGATCGAGTCTCCAACCAAGCAGGCTTGGTTGGCGGGAACAGACAACAGTTGTAAGGCGTGCAAGACCATCTCTGGTGCCGGCTTCTTAGTTGCCAAATCATCCCCAGCGATTACCACCTGAAAGCGTTCATCAAGCCCCAGAGGCCGCAGCATATAGTCAACAAACTCGCGTGGCTTGTTGGTCACAAGACCCAGTTGACAGCCACGGGCTGCCAACGCCTCCAGGGTCTCTAAGGCGCCTGGATACAAGCGTGAGGTTTCGGTGCAGATTGGGCCGTACAACTCGATAAACACCGCCAGAACAATGCGCGCCAGTGGCGAATCCGCGGTGATTGTTGGATCTCCAGTGGTCGCCTGCAGCGCCCGTTCAACCAGCTTGGCAGACCCGTGTCCCACCATACGCGTCCCATCGGCAAGCGAGACGGCAGGCAAGCCTGCTTTCGCGAGCGCAAGATTAAGCGCACGGACCAGATCTGGCGCACTGTCAACAAGGGTGCCATCAAAATCAAAGAGGTAGAGATTCACGCGTTTTACCCATGGATTTGAAAGACAAAACATAGCATTCTTTTCCCAGCCAGGCACCCAAACCCTAGGCAATCAGGACTGAGGTCCTCTATGATCCCGCCATGACTCGACGACGAACCCCATGACAGCACTTCCGATGACAACGGCCTCTGTGGTTGCTGCTGTGGCACTGCTTGCCGCTCCTGTACATGCGCAAGCTGTCGATGCAGCCACGACTGATTGGGTCCTTGACCCGATTGCTGGTGGGCTGTGTGGCGGCGGCTACGCCCCTCCCGCATTGGCTCACAGCGCGACCGAGTCGATCGAGGCCACCGGTGAAAACACGGTGTTTGACGGTGATGATCGCGTGATTTTGGTGGGGAATGCGCAGGTCGCACGCGGCCCATTTGTTTTGAAGGCCGACCAAATCTCCTTCCGAAACTCAACCGGTGACGGAGATGCGGCAGGACAGGTCTCAATCCGCCAGCCCAATGCGTTCCTCACCGGAACGCAAACCTCGGTGAATGTCCGCACCGGAAGCTTTGAGCTTTCCGATGCAACCTTTGTCACCCATACCAATCAACTGCGAGGCTCGTCTCGATTTGCCCTGGGTGCGCCCAATGGCGATATCCGGATTATTGATGGCCGCTTCACCTTCTGCGCCCCGGGTGATGAGACTTGGGATTTGAAGGCGGCCGATATCGCGTTAAACCAATCCAGTGGGCGCGGCTGGGCGGAAGACGTCACCCTGCGTGTCCGGGAGATTCCCGTGTTTTACACCCCGATTCTCGGGTTCCCAATGGATGACCGCAGACTTACGGGATTTTTGTTTCCTGAGCTCAGCTCGGGCACCAATGGCACAGAGCTCGTGGTTCCGTTCTATTGGAACGTCGCGCCAGCCACAGATGCACTGATTCAGCCACGCTATCTGAGCGACCGTGGCACTGCACTTGGACTCCACGCGCGGCATTTATTCAAGGATCAGACGCTCCTGGACGTGAAAACCGAACAACTTCCAGACGATCAGCAAACAGGGAAGGCGCGCCATGGCTCACAATTGGCGCTCACCAGCCGACCCGGGCAACCGCTGGTCTGGTGGGTCCGCACCGAAAACGTCAGTGATGCCGACTTTGCGGACGACATCAGTAATTTCGCTAACCTCTCAAGCGACACACAACTGAGCTCTCAGATCGGCGCTACTCTGAGGCGCGGGCCATGGCAACTTGGCTGGAGCGCTGATCAGGTGGATGTGATTGATCCTACGGTCACCGGAACTGCTGTCCGCTTCGCCCGTCAGCCTGAACTTCAAGCGATCTACAACGCGCCTCTC
>RFUY01000142.1 GCA_009922705.1 Gammaproteobacteria bacterium | reverse complement strand
TTAACGGCGCACTCGGCCGCGACTATCCGTTAGTCATGGGGGTCGTGATTGTTTATGCCGCGGCAGTGTTGATCATGAACTTACTCGCGGATTTGCTGTACGGGGCTGTCGATCCACGCTCGCGTAAGCGTATGCTCGCCGCGTGAGGGGCCACCCATGACTGTCACTGAATCGCCCGTTTCCACCCCACGTGACGCACTCGTACAAGCAGCCGCCGAGATTCGCGGTAAATCCTTGTGGCAAGGTGCGTGGGAGCGGTTTTTACAAAATCGCAGTGCGGTATTCGGACTTTTTTTACTCGGCGCCATCACACTCTTTGCTCTCATGGCACCGCTGTTGTCGCCTCACGACATGGAAGAAACCTATTGGGAGCGTATTCAAGTCGCGCCTACACTAGAGGATTCACATTGGTTCGGCACGGATAGCAACGGACGTGATCTATTTGTCAGAGTCGCTGCCGGTGGTCGAATTTCTTTGGCGATTGGTTTAGTGACTGCGTTAACATCGCTCATTATCGGGATTCTTTACGGAGCGATTGCTGGCTATGTCGGTGGTCGTTTGGACCAATGGATGATGCGGTTCGTCGATATTCTTTATGCGCTCCCTCTCATTTTTTTCATCATCATTTTAGTTACTGTGTTCGGTCGAAATATCATATTAGTGTTTTTGGCGATTGGATGTGTTGAATGGCTGACCATTGCACGTATCGTTCGCGGTCAAACTCTAGCTGTCAAAGAAATGGAATATATTGAATCGGCGCGTGCGCTGGGGGTACCCTTTTTTCGTATTGTGACCCGGCATGTGCTACCCAATGTCATCGGACCTGTGATCGTGTTCTCTACCTTACTCATTCCGACTGTGATTCTAGTGGAGAGTTTCCTGAGCTTTCTCGGGCTCGGCGTCCAAGAACCGGGAACGAGCTGGGGGCTTCTGATCTCGCAGGGAACAGCCACCTTGGATGGGGCGCCTTGGTTGCTACTGATACCCGCTGCCTTTCTTGCAGCGACAATGTTTGCCTTCAATTTCATTGGGGATGGACTTCGTGACGCTCTGGATCCAAAATCAAAATAAGGTAAGACGTTTTGCCACTCTACTGGCCGTACTTGGATGGGCTGCAGTACTGACTCAGCTTTACTTGAGTATTGAGGCTGAAATTCGCTCCGGTCGCGGCGCAGCCTTTGGCGTACTCATGTACACCGGCTACTTCACCCTATTAACTAATATTTTTTGTGCGGCGGTCGCTTCGGCTCATGCTTGGCCAAAGAGTACTGCAAAACTCGGGGAGAGCCTGCGTGCTCCCTGGGTGATCAGCGCCGCCACCTTATCGATCGTCATGGTCGGTAGCATTTATTTCGCGCTCTTGCGAAATATGTATAACCCGCAAGGGATCAATTTTTGGGTCAATAGTACGCTGCACTACGTGATCCCCCCGCTCTTTATAATTTTTTGGTGGCAAGTTGTCCCACGCGGACGACTGGTTTTCAGCGATGTATGGCGCATGCTCGCATACCCCGTCGCCTACCTCGTGTATCTCATCGTGCGTGGTGAGGCGACGGGGCTATATCCCTACTTTTTTATTGATGTGCCCCGTATCGGTTATGGTAGTGCGCTGATTAACGCAGGCTTAATTTCGGGAGTTTTTGCTTTATCCGCCGCGCTCATGGTGTTTTTAAAGCGACGCTGAGAAGCTCTACAAACACCTGCTTGCATTGGCTCGGCAGTAAACGACGAATGAACTGACGCCGAGATCGGACGATAGCACTCGCAGGCATGCTGCTCGAGCTGCTGACGATGATGGACATATATACGGCCGCGGCTAGTTTCAATGGCTCCCATGGCTTGTAGCTTACCCATCGCCTGTGTCACTCCCTCTCGTCGGACACCGAGTAATTCCGCGAGTTCTTGTTGGGTCACCTGCAGATCGTGACGTGCTGTGAGATCCTGATAAAGGAGTAAGGTTTTCGCTAATTGTTGATCGATATGATGTAGGCGATTACAGATAGCAGATCGGGTGGCTTGTACAAAGATATGCTCCATCGCGAATCCAAGTTGTTCGATAAGCACCGGTGAATTCGCAAATTCCGCTTTTAGCGTCGCCAGATCTAGCTCCCAAACGTCACCGGCTTGGCGAACCGTTGCGAAATAAGGTGGTGCCGACCAGCGATATAACTGACATACCCCGAGGATGGCACCCGAACCGAGTATGGCCACTTCAGCGCTACGACCGTCCGAAAGATCTGCACCTAAGGAGACGATAGCGGTATCTAAAACATATATATTTTTTCGGGTCACTGATGAGAGATCAAGCCGTTCGCGGTGGCGAAGTGAGCGACGATGGCGCTGTTGATATAGGAGCGGAAATTCCTTTTGAATCAATCCCATGAAATCTGGATGTCGTGAGAAGCCATCGTTCATCAGCGATCTCCTTTTTTTGATATGACATTATGATGATCAATGCTTGTTAGCACAATCACAGGGCGCAGTAGTTTTGAATATGAATGCATCCTAAGTAAGTGCGAAAGCGCACCTATTTATCAAATCTTATTTTTGAGATAGAGAGTGTCTCGACTGCTTGACACTGAGCATTGACCGATCCGCTTTTTTTGCTAGCGTTAATATTGAATTCATTCCGGAAAAATCGCCTTCTGCATAACCTATGCTGGCCCCAAAGAATATAGATTCTTCTCCATAACAAAGAATCATGTTATTTAGTTTTTTTTCCAAGTCTTTGATGACCTTCTCTCGAATCCACTTAGAGTGTTTCACACTCATAATTGGTATTGTGACAATAAATTCGTCACCCCCTAATCTCGCAACGAGCCAGTCGTCGCGACGCTTAAAATAACTCTTTAAAAGATCAGCGACGCTTCTCAGGGCTTGATCACCGATATGATGACCGTAGTGATCATTGATAGCCTTGAAGTTATCGAGATCAATAACAAGCACCATCCATGGCGCATTTATTATTTGACGCTCGCGTGAGACCGTGCGTACATATCGATGCAGCCCACGCCGATTCGCAATGCCGGTTAAGGGATCACAAATACTGCGCCGGTACCATCGCTCTGCATGACGTTGTGCGTACGCGATGCGCAACCACGCCCAGCCACTCCAAGCCAAGAGTACTGCCGTCAACGCGTGTGAGGTGGCGTGCGTTGGCAACCATGCCAATAACGCCGCCTCTACCGTCAAGTCTTCGGCGAGGTGATGCGACAACGCTTCTTGCCATGATTGATAAATCGACCACAGCAAGATGAGCGTAACCGCGAGGAGCGCACCAAGCGACTGGACTGCTGCCCATGCGTTCGCGAGCAGCCTACTCCTCGCCATCGATGAAGCCATCGGCGACATGCTGCTAACGTTTCAGGATGACCGCCGTAAGGGACGTCGCGAGCCATTAGAGGACCAGTCGCGGGCGCGACAACCCACTGACCATCGGAGTCGTCGCCTGAGCCGCACGGGGCATCGCATAGCTGCGCCGCGCGGTGTCGTAGCACTCGCAAGCGCCGGCTTCGAGACCCGTACGATCAATGATCGTGACTTGTCCGCGCCGGTGACGGATTAAACCCGCGCGCTGTAAGCGACCTGCTGCCTGGGTCACTCCTTCGCGACGTACACCCAATAAATGTGATAAAAATTCTTGGGTAATCGCAAGCTGATTGGTGGGCAATCGATCCTGTGCCAATAAAAGCCAGCGACACAGACGTTGATCGAGACGATGGTGTCGATTGCAAACAGCGGTCTGGGCGACTAAGCCCATCAAGGCCCAGGTGTACTGGATCAAAACTTGCTGTAGCTCCGGAGAGCGGAAGAACTCCCATTCATCCATCTTGGGTGCGA
>RFUY01000141.1 GCA_009922705.1 Gammaproteobacteria bacterium | reverse complement strand
CTCAGAGGAACCTTTCACGGCTATCCGTGATGACCAAGCAAGCCTCGCCGACATTGCCCCAGAGACTCGCCTGAGCGGCAACGCAACACAACTGGACTTCCGTTTCCCCGATCTTGCGGGCCACTATATCTCCATCAGTGACCCTTTCTTTCAAGGCAAAGTGGTTCTTGTGGTTCTAGCCGGAAGCTGGTGCCCCAATTGCCATGACGAAGCGGCTTTTCTCGCAAGGCTGCATGAAAACAAACGCGAACAGGGGCTTGAGATTATTTCTTTGATGTTCGAGCAACTTGATGACCCGGCTAAGGCAGCAGAAGCGGTATATCGATTTAGAGATCGCCACCGTATTCAATACACAACCCTGCTAGCGGGCAACTCAGATAAATCCGATGCCGCCAGTAAACTGCCACAACTCGATGCGGTACTCGCGTTTCCAACCACTATCTTCATTGATCGCAGCGGCATCGTGAGGAATATTCATACCGGCTTTACGGGGCCTGCGACAGGCCGACACTATGACGAACTTGTCAAAGACTTCTCAGCCCGTATTGAGGCGCTGCTAGCGGAGCCAATCCCGCCCGGCTTATCGCCGGGTCTACCCACTATTACGCCCGACACGTAAGGAATTCTCCATGCCCACATTCGACATCGTCTCTGAGATCGACCACCACGAACTCACTAACGCCGTTGACCAAGCCAATCGGGAACTCAGCCAGCGCTTCGACTTCAAAGATAGTGGTGCCGTGTTTGAGTTAAACGAAAAAGAACTCAGCATCTTGATGAAAGCGAAAGTCGATTTTCAGTTACAGCAGATGCTAGATATCTTGCGCAACAAGCTTGCCAAACGAGGTATTGATGTCGGCTGCATGGACACCAAAGACCCTGTCACAAATTTAGCCGAGGCCCGCCAAGACGTATTACTGCGTCATGGTATCGATCAAGAGTGTGGCAAGAAGATCGTTAAACTCATCAAAGAATCCAAGCTCAAGGTACAAGGCAGTATCCAGGGCGATAAGGTACGCATCACGGGTAAACAACGTGATGATTTACAAACTGCGATTACCTTACTCAAAAAGCAAGAATTCGACCGTCCACTACAGTTTGAGAATTTTCGGGACTGAGTCAGCTGCTAGTTCCGACTGAGAGAGTCAATCGCAGCAGCACCCACCGCAAGTTGGTAAACAATCTGTGTAACCTGCGTCAAGCTATCAAGAAGCGGTGACCTGACTGAGGGAACCTTGAGAGGCACGATAATAGAGTCTCCCTGGCGAACGCGAACGCCGCGTGACAGCCATCGGGTCAATGGCTCCGCGCGACCTGAGGCTCGAATCAGATAGACCGCGCCTTGATCAGCAGTGTCGCGAAAGCCGCCTGAATAATTTACATAATCGACAGCGGTTAGCCCTCCCTCATAAAGGTGCGACGAGCTGGCAAAGACCTCACCGATCACTGTCACTTCCGGCGCCTGGGGTGGTACGAACAAACGATCATTGGGACGTAAAACCACATCGAGCTCAGAACCTTGACCTTCGCGCATAAGCCGCGGTAAATCGATGGTCAGACGACCGAGAGCGGGGTTTTCTTCAGCTGAGGCCAAACTTAAAGAAAGCAGTTGCTGTAATTGCGTCAACGACTCTTGGTCGCCACTAGCGATCATTTCTCTCTGTTGCGCAAGCAGATCTCGCCGTAAATCAGCCTGCACTCGGCGCGCCTGTTCTAACTCGCGGGTACGTAATTGTTCGCGCGAGAAAAACGCCCCCTCCAAGAAGGCCGTGTCACGAAAACCGCCGGCGCGCATGATGACTGATAATAAGGTTTCGCCTTGCGCTATCGGATAAGTACCCGGAAATAAGACCTCTCCCTCTAAGACCACAATATCTTCGGTACTCCAGTCGGGGATCGCGCGCACAAAAATATCCGTGAATGGCTCTAGTAGCGTGCCACTGACTGTCGCGCCAGTCATCACGGAGTTCAGATTAAGGGGAATGATGGATCGCTCGCGAACTTGCTGATCATTGACGGCGTAGCGAATGAGTTCTGCTTCCAGCGTGTAAGAGCGATCCGCTAAGCCCCCACCCAACTGATAGATCGCACGCTGAACGGTGAGTCCGTCCTCAAATGGATACGTTCCCGGTGATTTAACGTTACCCATTAGCCTAATAAATCGGTGGGGTCGGGAAGTGGTTGACTGGGCCGCAACGGCTTGCATCGCTGAATCCAGCGCAGCTCCACGTGGCTTGTCACGCTCAAAGACCATAATTTGATCAGAGGATTGCAACGGGGGGTCCACAGCGGTACCGGGCGCTCGCCATGCATCCCGTAGGCTGGCGGAGAACAAACTAATATCGGCCGTTGTAGGGTCAATGCGTTTAATGACTACGTAGTCGAGGTCTGCAAAAGGCTTTAGCTCAACCGGTGAAGGTAAGACGGAGGTTAGGCGTGCACCTTCTGAAAAGGGCTGAATACCCTGACGAAATACATGCCCGACTACCTCAACCTGGTCGCGAACGACAGGGATAAGTCCATCCAGCTTTATCCAGTCACCGTTGCGCACTACCGCCGACAGCGACTTATCGTGGGTGAGATCAAGTGCCGAGGCTATTCTTAAGGGGCTGGACTCTGCTATCCGATTGAGCGTGGCGCGCGTGGGATCCGCATTCACAGAAAATCCGCCTGCCATGGCTAATAAATCGGCAAGTCGAGTATCGTCTCGCACCTCATAGATTGCGGGTCGTTTCACCGCTCCCGAGATTGCGACCGTGGGCCCGACGGGCGGGATGAAAATGACATCGCCGGGTAATAAGCGCTGATCGTTCGACGTGTCACCGGCGGTCAGAAAGTCATACAAATCAAGCGTAGTAATAAGCTCTCCATCGCGGCGTAGTTGAATGTTGCGCAGAGATCCCAATTGCGTGACGCCGCCACTGGCAAGTAACGCATTGCTAATGGTGGAAAGCCCACTGACGGTATATGCACCTGCTTTTTTTGCCTCACCAAGTATAAATACTTGAATCGAACGCAGCGCCCCTAGCGAGACATTGGTACGAGCACCCGGAAGCTGCGTAGCGACCGTTTGCTCCAGTAGAGCCTTTGCTTCAATAAAACGTAGACCAGCGACTGCGACCGGGCCAATATCTGGCACCTCAAGTTGTCCCTCGCGATTGATAACGAGCCGGTATCGACCCCCACGCTCGCGTAGTAGTTGCAAATCAATGCTGTCACCGGGCCCGAGTACATAGTTCGACGGCACTGGAATATTGCCCACCGGTGCAAATGTTGATGGAGCGCCCGAAAACACTTCGTACCCAAACATCGGTAGGCGCTCACTGCCCGGAAAAAACTCACGATTAAAATCGTCACCCGTATCCGTACGCTGAATTCCCTCACCCGCATCACGGGGTGACTCTTCAGAACCTACTTCATTTATCTCCGGCAAATCGATACCCGCTTTCGCGGCGAGTTGGGCCTGCTCAGCGGGCGAGAGTTGCTGTAGCGCTTGCACCTGATCGCTACTTAGTGCGCTCGCCATTTCTACCAATGAATTTGACTGCGCCATGACTAAGGGAGTGCTACCTAGATATAGTACTCCTAAGATCAAGATGGCGAATATCGGCCTCATTGATCCAATCCCGCAGTGGTGAGTGAGCCAATCATTGACGAATCGGCTTGTCATAGACACCTATCCTTAACGCCATCCAAGGGCAAGGAATCTAGAAGCGATTTGAGTTGATAGATGAGCGCAATACCGTTCGCGGTCAGCTCACATTTTTTCTGTCTTTTATCTGCACATCCCGAAGATGAAATAACTAACAACCCCATTCTCTCCAGACGATGGACAAGCTTCTTACATGCGCTATCACCACCGAGTTGGTGCAATCTAAATAGCAACACGACCGTACCTATCGAAGTGGCCCCGTGCTTCGCGAGTATCAC
>RFUY01000015.1 GCA_009922705.1 Gammaproteobacteria bacterium | reverse complement strand
TGCAAGAAGAAATCGCAGAGCGGATCGGAGGCTATGCGAGTCCAACAGAGTTTTATGTTGAAAAACTGGTTGAAGGGATTGCCACGTTGGCTGCGTCCTTTGCGCCAGAGCGTGTGATCGTCCGGTTATCCGATTTCAAGTCGAATGAATACCGTAATTTGATCGGTGGCCCTCTGTATGAGCCGCACGAGGAGAACCCAATGCTCGGGTTCCGGGGTGCGTCGCGCTATATTTCAGAGTCATTCCGACCCTGTTTTGAATTCGAGTGCCGCGCGTTGAAGAAGGTTCGCGATGAGATGGGGTTCACCAATGTTGCGATCATGGTGCCCTTTGTCCGCACGCTGGACGAGGCGGCTGGTGTAATTGCATTGCTCGAAGCCAATGGTCTGAAGCGCGGAGAGAATGGCCTCGATGTGATCATGATGTGTGAGCTTCCCTCTAACGCGGTGCTTGCTGAAGAATTCCTTGAATATTTTGATGGATTCTCAATCGGCTCAAATGATTTGACCCAGCTCACTCTCGGTTTAGACCGTGATTCCGGGCTTATCGCGCATGCCTTCGATGAACGGAACCCAGCGGTGAAGTTTCTCTTATCCCGCGCCATCCAAGCCTGTAACGCAGCTGGGAAGTACATCGGAATTTGCGGACAAGGTCCGTCAGATCATCCCGATTTAGCCTTGTGGTTGATGGAGCAGGGGATCGATTCCGTCTCGCTGAATCCTGATACTGTCCTTGAGACGTGGTTCTTCCTCGCGGATGCGGCGGCGAACCGCTAGTGTGGACAGTGCCTGATCTCTGTGATGCCTATGAGGGCGGTGTGACCGTCCTCGAGCCTGTATTTCGGAGCTTTGGTGGCAATCCTCGATTTTCTGGAACCGCTGTTACCGTCAAGTGCTTTGAAGACAATTCCCAAGTCAAAGCGCTCGCAGAGCAACCGGGTCTTGGGCGCGTGATGGTTGTCGATGGCGGCGGCTCTCTCAGAGCCTCTTTGCTCGGCGATCAAGTGGCCCGAGCAGCCTGTGTGAACGGTTGGTCTGGGATTGTGATCTACGGCTGTGTGCGCGACGTCGACGCACTTGCGCAGTTGGCGTTAGGCATCCAAGCATTGGCCGCCTATCCGAGACGCACGATTAAACGTGGGTTTGGGGATGTCGATGTACCGGTGACCTTTGCCGGAGCAACCCTCTATCCGGGCGACTTCATTGCTGCAGATTTGAATGGAATTCTTGTTGCTCCAGAGCCGTTAGCGTTGCCAGAGGCATGACGTCCCTGCTGAGCAGGGACGCCCTTGTGGTTACTGTGCCTTTCCGATGGAGAAAAACATCGTTTCGCCCGACGCGTCATCGACGCCATCGTTGTCGGTCGAGATCCAAATTGTCCCGTCCTTCATGACCGCGAGGCCTTCCACTTTATCCAGCACATAGCCGTTATTGGCTAAGAGATCTGGGATCAAGTCACGAACCAGTGTCTTCTTGACAACGGGTGCTGTCTCGCCAAGTTTCGCAGGCTTCAGCTCAGATTGAGCCACTTTATAGACATGCTTGGTGACCGCATTTGTGCCGATTTGGTTGTCGCGTTCGACAATGTACACATCGTTTCCAAAGGCGGTGATCTCAGACAAGCCGACCCAACCTGTGGCGGGGGCTGCCTTCGGATAGTGCACATAGCCCCACTCTTTGGTCTTGAGATTGTAAGACACCAACTTGGCATGATGCTTGGGGTCAGTCTTCCATTCCCGTTGAAGTGCGATCCAGAGCATGTCACCAATTTTGGTAATGCCCTCTGACCCAAATCGGATCTCTTCAGCAAGTAATGCCGCTGGGAAAGGGATCTCTTGCTTGATTTCGCCTTTCGCATTGACGTGGTAGATCGCATGCGGGATCAGTCGATCTGTGCGCCCTTCTGAGGCGACGTAGAAGCCGCCCTTACCATCCAAGGTAATGCCTTCGAGGTCGAGTTTCTGTGCAGGCTGGCCTGCACGCGTGATCCGAATGGCATCCACAATGCGCGCAGGGGTCTGGTTTGGATCAATTTTAAAGATGGTTGGCTGATAGCCATAGAAGCTGTCATTCACCGCGTAAATCATGCCGTCATCAGCGCCAACCATGCCGGAGAGTGCGCCCCAGCCGGTGAGCTCAGACATGCCCTTCGAGGTCAAATAAGGATACACCGCAGGCGCGTTTTGATATTCGTAGATCATCACGTGTGACCGAGTTCCGCCATCTTCAACAAGATCAACCTCGTTGGCTGAAATCAGCAGATTTCGTTCTGGGATCGTGACGAAGCCCTCCGGGCCAATGCCTGACGGTAACAGTTGTTTCAAGACAGGTGCTGCTGGGTTGGTGGCGTCATACACACCCACAACAGAGGCACGCTCAGCGCCCACGAAAATCATCGGTGTTCCGCCGAACGTCCCTACTTCGATGGATTCCGGCTCAACACCCTTGGCGTCTGAACGCTTGTCAGGGTAGTGACCGATTTCGACGATGGCATGTTCAAATTGCGTACCGTTTTCGTAGACCACTTGGCCATCTTTTCTGAAGATTGTCCAACCGCGTGACCCGCCGTTGTAGTCCCCTTCGTTTGCAGTGGCGACATGATCATCGTTGACCCACTTGACCGAATCCGGTTCACGTAGGCGGCCATTCTGCGTTTCGTTGAACACTAATGCGCCGCGTTCATCCGTTGCATCGATGTTGGTGAGATCGACTTGGCCTGCTGAGAAATGGGAGACCACTTTCCCGGTGCGATCGACAATGGCGATATGGTTATTTTCCTGGAGTGTGACAACGACTTCGCCTTTGCTGTTGATGTCCACAAACTCTGGCTCTGGATCGCTCGGCGCAATGGCGGCGAGGCCAGTCAGGTCAGCCACTCGCTTTGAGTCGCAGTTGAGCCCATTGGCGGCGGTGTCAAACATGGTCAGGTTGCCAGCAGGCATCTGCGGAATTTGTCCGTCGTTGAGGTCTTCGTCGCGCTCATTTTCGATTGCAATGGCGATGAAGCTGCCATCTTTCGCAGCGGCGACCGAATCCGGTTGACCGCCGAGATCACACTGTTGAGTTTTGGTGCGTGTTGCGATGTCGATAACGGCCAAATAACCGCTGGGCGCGGTGTAGGAGGGGCTGGTATTCACGCCGACATAGGCGGTCTGGCCGATGATGGCGACCGAGGTCGGCTCGCCACCTAAATCAAGATTTCCGAGTGGACGTGGCGCGCGCGGGTTACGGATGTCGATGAAACCAAGTACACCCAGGGGGCTGTCGGTATAGACCAGTGTCATGCCGTCTGCTGTGGCGGCAATAATTTCTGATGAGGTCTCGCGTGAGCGATCCTCGCCAGCGGCCATGTTCTCCACAACTGGGAAGGATGCAATGCGATTGAAATTTAGACTGGCATGGCCGCCAGCGATGGCCGGACCAGCCAATAAGCCGATAACGGCTGAGGCAATGAGTGTAGGTTTCATAGAGAACTCCGAATAGCGTGAATAGTTCCCATACGCTATCGGCTTGAGATGTCATCAGGATGACAGATCCGTGTCGTTTTTATGAAAGACCCCGCAAGTGCGGGGTCTGTTCAGTGGGCGATTACGCCACGGTCTCCAGCGGGATTTGCGCTTCCTTCGCCTTGGCTTGGTAGTCCGCAATTTGATGGAAGTTCAGATAGCGATAGATCTCGCTAGACATCGCTGCAATTTGCGACGCATAGCCAAGGTACTCATCGACTGTGGGGAGTCGTCCTAAGACGGCAGCAACCGCCGCAAGCTCAGCACTTGAAAGGAATACGTTTGCGCCATTTCCGAGGCGATTTGGGAAGTTCCGTGTGCTGGTTGACACCACTGTGGCATTGTCCGCCACGCGCGCTTGGTTCCCCATGCACAGCGAACATCCAGGCATCTCTGTGCGCGCACCTGAAGATCCAAAAATCCCGTAATAGCCTTCCGCCATCAGTTGATGCTCATCCATCCGGGTGGGCGGTGCGATCCACAGGCGTGTCGGAATCGATTTGACCTGCTTCAACAGTTCGCCCGCTGCCCGATAATGACCAATGTTGGTCATACAGGACCCGATAAAGACTTCATCAATGTGGGTGTTCTGAACTTCCGAGAGTGGCTTGATGTCATCAGGGTCATTCGGACACGCTAGAAGAGGCTCTGTGATGTCAGCAAGGTCGATTTCGATCACTTCGTAGTACTCGGCATCGGCATCTGCAGACATCAGCTCTGGATTTGCCAACCAGGCTTCCATGGCCTGAATCCGGCGGCCGATCGTACGCGCATCGCCATAACCCTCGGCAATCATCCACTTCAACAGCGTGATATTACTTTCTAAATACTCCCGGATTGGGGCTTCGTTTAATTTGATCGTACACCCACCGGCTGAGCGCTCTGCTGAGGCATCAGAGAGCTCAAAGGCTTGTTCGACAGTGAGATCCGGAAGCCCTTCGATTTCCAAAATCCGTCCAGAGAAGACGTTCTTTTTGCCTTCCTTCCCAACAGTCAGCAAACCTCGCTGAATCGCCGCGTAGGGGATCGCATTGACCAGGTCACGCAAGGTAATGCCAGGATTCATGGTACCTTTAAAGCGCACCAGCACAGACTCAGGCATATCTAATGGCATGACCCCAGTCGCGGCTGCAAAGGCCACGAGTCCTGATCCACCTGGGAAGGAAATCCCAATCGGGAACCGAGTGTGTGAGTCTCCGCCGGTACCAACCGTATCTGGGAGCAACATCCGGTTTAACCAAGAATGGATGATGCCATCACCTGGCCGTAAGGACACACCGCCACGATTCATGATGAAGTCTGGCAATGTATGTTGGGTTTCCACATCGACAGGCTTCGGATAGGCTGCCGTATGACAGAAGGACTGCATGGTGAGGTCGGCCTGGAAGCCCAAGCAGGCAAGCTCTTTGAGCTCGTCGCGCGTCATTGGGCCGGTTGTATCCTGAGAGCCCACGGTGGTCATCCGAGGCTCGCAATAGGTGCCTGGCCGGATGCCGGTGACACCGCACGCTTTGCCGACCATTTTTTGGGCCAGTGTAAACCCGCGGCCACTGTCGGCTGGAGCGGCAGGTGTGCGGAACACCGTGCTTGGTGGAAGCCCGAGCGCTTCACGCGCGCGCGTTGTGAGCCCTCGTCCAACGATTAATGGAATCCGACCCCCGGCACGGACTTCATCTAAGATCACGTCACTCTTTAACGCGAACTCGGCAATGGTGACGCCGGCTTCGTTTTCGATTTTCCCGGCATACGGGTAAATCGTGATGACATCGCCGGTGTTCATCTTGGTGACATCACATTCGATGGGCAGTGCACCTGCATCTTCCATCGTGTTAAAGAAAATCGGCGCGATTTTTCCGCCGATGCAGACACCGCCATCCCGCTTATTTGGGATGTATGGGATGTCATTACCCATGTGCCACAGCACTGAGTTTGTCGCTGATTTTCTCGAGGATCCCGTCCCGACAACATCGCCAACATAGGCAAGCGGATGTCCTTTCGCTTTGAGTTCCTCGATCGTCTCAAGGGGACGTTCCATGCGTCCGCGAAGCATTGCCTGCGCGTGAAGCGGGATGTCAGGGCGGCTCCAAGCGTCGACGGCTGGAGAGAGATCATCAGTGTTAGTCTCCCCGGGCACCTTGTAGACCGTGACTGTCATCGACTCGGGCACATCCGGCTTTTTCAAAAACCACTCTGCATGTGCCCAAGACTCCATGACAGCTTGGGCATGCGTATTTCCAGCCTTCATCAGATCGTGAACGTCGTGGAACGCATCGAACATCAGCAAGGTCTCTTTCAACGCCTCGGCGGCAACATGGCCAACGACAGCATCGCTCAGTAGCTCGACCAATGGCGGGATGTTATAGCCCCCTAACATGGTCCCCAGCAGTCGCGTGGCTTCTTCACGGCTCACCAGTGGGCTCGCTGCCTGGCCTTTGGCGACATCTGTTAAGAAAGCTGCTTTTACATAAGCCGCCTCGTCAACACCGGCGGGCACACGATTCGCCAAGAGATCGAGTAAAACTGCGTCTTCCCCGGCGGGTGGATTTTTGAGGAGCTCAACTAAGCCTGCGACGAATTCAGCGGACAGGGGCTTCGGTACCACGCCTTCGGCGGCGCGTTCTTCAACATGTTTACGATAAGCATCAAGCACAGTGATCATCCTTGCTTTGGGTTGATGAGAGCGCGGTGAGGGGATCCTTTTGAGATCGAATGCACTGCGCGCTATTTAAGGCCGTTAGCGTACCAAAAATCGCAGGCGCTGCCGTTGATCCTTGGTCGCAGATCACGCTTATTGCGTGATCGGATACGCCGGCAACGTTGCCTTGGTCATTTGACGGAGGCAACGAATGACCTGGCACGAGTAGCCATATTCGTTGTCGTACCACACGTAGACAACGCAGCTGTTATGTCCGGCTGCGATGGTCGCTAACCCATCGACGATCCCTGCAGCGCGTGAGCCGACAAAGTCGGTGCTGACGGCTTCGGGCGAGTTGGAGTAGTCGATTTGCTTTTGCAGCTTTGAATGCACCGCGACCAAACGCAGATATTCGTTTAAGTCATCACGGTCGACCGGCGTCTCCAAGTTCAGGTTCAAAATTGCCATGGAGACATTTGGGGTGGGGACGCGAATGGCGTTGCCGGTTAATTTCCCTTTCAATTCAGGTAAAGCTTTTGCCACAGCGCTGGCAGCCCCAGTCTCAGTGATCACCATATTTAAGGCGGCCGCACGGCCCCGACGATCACCCTTGTGGAAGTTATCGATCAAGTTTTGATCGTTGGTATAGCTATGCACAGTTTCAACATGCCCATTTCGAATCCCGTATTTGTCAGCAATGGCTTTCAAGACTGGTGTAATGGCATTGGTGGTGCAACTGGCCGCGGAAATGATGGTGTCGGCCTCAGTGATTTCATCGTGATTCACACCATGCACGATATTTTTAAGATCGCCTTTGCCGGGCGCCGTCAGCAATACCCGCTTAATCCCTGGGCACGCAAGGTGTTGTGACAGCCCTTCGCGATCTCGCCATTTCCCGGTGTTGTCCACCACGACCGCATCCCGAATCCCATACTGCGTGTAATCGACTTCAGAGGGTGCATTTGAATAAATCACTTGAATGTGCTGTCCATTCGCAATGATGGCATTGTGTTCATGATCCACCGTGATGGTGCCGTTGAACGAGCCATGGACAGAGTCGCGACGCAATAGACTTGCGCGCTTTAATAAGTCGTTTTCAGAGCCTTTGCGAACCACAATCGCACGTAATCGCATTGCCGCTTTGGATCCGCTCTTTGCGATGAGCTCGCGGGCGAGCAACCGTCCAATGCGGCCAAACCCGTAGAGTACAATGTCGGTCTCTGGTTCATCAGCACGCTGTCCGCTCATTGCCTGCGCAAGCTCTGCGCGCACATAGTCGGTCAGCGATTGTCCCGAGGTCAGACGTTGGAAGTTCACCGCAATCTTGCCGAGGTCGATGTGGCAGGGCGTTAGATCATCTGCCAAATCAGAGACGGCCCGTAAGACTGCATAGACTTCGTCAACGTCTAATTCCTTGGCATCGACTTGTCGCGCAAAGCGGCAACATTTGATGATATTGATCACGGTTCGATTGTTGAGCAGTCGACCGAAGATGGACGTCTCAATGGCGCGTTCACGAAATAAGTGCCCGATCAATGGGATCATCTGCTCGGCGGCAGCGACTTTTTTGTTCCATTCATCCATTGATTCGTGCAAGCGTTCCGTGGTCATACGAGAGGCCTCTCTTGGTCAGTTTCAGGGCGGCAGTGTGCCGATTTCAGGGTGACTTGGCAACTCAACCATCGGACTGGCTTATTTTATGACTAAATGAATGATTCTGGTCACAAAAAGCCTGTGTCGTCTGGCCGGTGCGTAGAGGTGGAATCTCAAAAAATGGCCGCACTTAGACATCAATGAAGAGGAGGCAATGATGCGCGTCACGACCCCCTGCGTAGGCCTGTGTTCAACCACTTATGGTGATCCAGTTTGTCGCGGCTGTAAGCGGTTTGCCCACGAGATCGTGGACTGGAATCGCTATACGGAGCCACAAAAGGCGGCTGTGATTGCGCGCCTTGCTGAGCTCCAGTCACTGGTCGTGCAGCGTTACCTCGATTGTGTTGATGCAGAGCGTGTTGAGCAGGCGTTACTCCGCTTTGGGTATCGGTACCGAAAGGATCAGCCCGAAACCTCCTGGGTGTATGACCTGCTGCGGCAGTCTCAAGGACGCATCTCGCAGTGGGCAGAGCTTGGTATCCGGCGCACTCCAGAGGCGGACGCTCTGGACGGTCCCGCGCTTTGGGAAGTGATACACCGTGAATATCTAGCCGTCAGTGAAGCGCATTATGAGCGCTATTTTGTGCAGCCGTTGTCGTTTGATGACTAATGCCTCGGCGCACAACGCGGTACACTAGTGCGTTCAGAATTAAGGAGAGTTCTTTGGCGTTTCCAACCCTAGAGTCCACGCTTGGCCAGACCCCCTTGATCGCATTGCAGCGATTGCGTGCCGGGCTGCCTGACGCAGTGCATGTGCTGTGCAAGATGGAAGGCAATAATCCTGCGGGCTCCGTGAAGGATCGTCCTGCGTACTACATGATTGATGGCGCTGCCTCACGCGGGGAAATCCAGCCTGGAGATCGATTGATCGAGGCGACCAGCGGGAACACAGGGATTGCTTTGGCAATGGTGGCGGCGATCCAAGGCTATCGCATGACCCTCATCATGCCGGACAACCTCTCAGATGAGCGCAAGCGTGCGATGACGGCGTATGGCGCTGAGTTGATCCTCGTGTCTGAGGAAGCAGGGATGGAGGGGGCCCGTGATTTGGCTTTAGCGATGGAAGCGCGCGGTGAGGGTCGTGTGCTGAATCAATTTTCTAACCCGGATTGTCCGCGGGCTCACTATGACACCACAGGGCCGGAGATTTGGGCGCAGACGGAAGGTGCGGTGACGCACTTTGTCAGTGCGATGGGGACAACCGGCACGATTATGGGCGTGTCGCGCTATTTGAAAGAGCAGAATCCCGACGTGCAAATTGTCGGACTGCAACCGAGCGAGGGATCCAAAATTGCAGGGATTCGACGCTGGCCAATCGCCTATCGCCCAGAAATTTTTGAGCCAGAGCGTGTCGATCTAACGCTTGATATTACGCAAGCGGAGGCTGAGGAAATGGCGCGACAGTTGGCGGTCCGAGAAGGGATCTTTTGCGGAGTCAGTGCGGGCGGTGCTGTGGTGGGTGCGCTCCGCGTGGCAAGGACTCTGACCGCAGGCGTTGTGGTCTGCATCATTTGTGATCGCGGCGATCGTTATTTATCGACCGACCTGTTCCCCCGATGAGTGCGTCTCGTCAAGGGCGACGTGGTCGCCGAGCGCCGGTGCCGGAGTTTCCCATTCGGATTGATCGATTCAGTCATGAAGGGCGTGGCATTGCGCAATGGGGTCCGAGAACGTTGTTTGTCGGCGGCGCGCTGCCCGGTGAGCTTGTGCAGGTTAAGGTCTTGACGAAGAACGCACAGGTGGCCGAGGGCATCGCTACGGATGTGTTTGAGGCCTCTCCTGAGCGCATTACGCCCTTGTGCCCACATGCCGGCCACTGCGGAGGGTGTGCGTTACAGCATGTGGGTGCTGAACAGCAAATCGCGATGAAGACGGAGGCCTTGCATGCCTTGATGGCGCGCCATGGGGTGGAGTTAACCAGGGTGACGCAATTGCCACCCATCCTTGGTCCTACGCTCGGCTATCGGCGTCGGGCACGATTAGGTGTGCGCTGGGTGCGGGCGAAGGGGCGCGTACTCGTTGGGTTTCGGGAACGCGCATCCAACTTTATTGCGGACGTGTCCGACTGCCCGGTGTTGGATGCGCGGGTTGGGCCGCATCTTCAGCGACTGGCAGACGTGATCGCAAACTCGAGCCAGGTGGATCAGATTCCGCAGGTAGAGGTGGCCGCGGGCGATGATACGGTCGCGATTGTGATCCGACACTTGGCGCCTTTGACGGCGGCGGATCAACAGGGGTTTCTAGAGTTAGGTCAAAGCACAGGTTGGCATGTCTATACGCAAGCGAAGGGTCCGGAGTCGATCACGCGTCTTTGGCCATCCGATGGGCCCACTGCGTTGACCTATCGTATTGGTGAGCTTGGTCTAGAGTATCGCTTTGAAGTCACTGACTTTACTCAGATTAATGCGGGCATTAATCGCGCGATGATCCTGCAGGCACTGTCACTCTTACAGCTCACCCAAGAGGACCATGTGCTGGACTTATTCAGCGGCTTGGGCAACTTTACCCTAGCGGCCGCCACACGGGCGGGATCTGTGACAGCCGTTGAGGTGAGTCCGACCATGGTGTCGCGGTGCTTACAGAACGCGCAGCACAATGGGTTGACGAACGTACATGCCAGCGCATGCGATTTGACAGCGCCGATTGCCGATCAAGATTGGGCGCGTGCGCGGTATTCGGTATTGATTGTCGATCCGCCCCGTTCGGGCGCGCGCGAGGTCCTTGAGGCCCTTCCCCTGAACGGGGTAGAGCGCTTGCTTTACGTGAGTTGTAATCCTGCGACGCTCGGACGCGATGCGGCAATTTTGGCGACGCGAGGCTTCCGTATGACGCACTTGGGCATGATGGATATGTTCCCGCAAACAGCACATGTTGAGTCCATGGCGTGTTTCACACGGGGGTCCCGTGGTTAAGGCGCGCGAACTGCATCCGACCCAATTGGATGCGGATATTGCGGTTGCTGATTGGCCGTCGCGCCTCGCGCAGCAGGCTGGCCTTGAGGAGAGTGCCGCGCTTCGGAGCGCTTGTGAGCTATTAGCAACGCTTGAGCTGAAGCGCCCGGAGAATGCCGATTGGGCGGGTCCTAACGCCTATCGGTTCGGTCTTGAGATGGCGGACATTTTGTCCACCATGCCGATTGATGAGGATGCCCTCCTTGCAGCGTTACTGTATCGCTCAGTCCGTCTTGAGCGGTTGCCGTTACGGGAGGTGCGTGAACGGTTCGGGAAGACGGTCGCGAAGCTGATCGAAGGCGTCCAGCAGATGGCGATCATTGGCCAGACGCGGCAAGACACCCCCGAGTCGTTTTTGGGTCAGCACGAACAGCAGGCCGATGCCGTGCGTCGGATGCTTGTTGCGTTAATCGACGATGTGCGCGTCGCGCTCATCAAGCTTGCAGAGCGGACAACTGCCATTCGTGCGGTGAAGCATGCCGATCGTGCACGTCGCATGAAAGTGGCGCGAGAAGTCTCAGACATTTATGCACCGCTTGCGCATCGGCTTGGGATTGGTCAGCTCAAATGGGAGCTTGAAGATCTTGCGTTTCGATACCTTGAAGAAGACGCCTATAAAACGATTGCAAACGCGCTCGCGGAGCGGCGGGAGGATCGAGAGCGCTATATTGAAGAGTTGGTTGATTCTTTGGCCCATGCCTTGTCGGCACAAGGGATTCAGGCAGAGTTGACATGGCGCGCGAAACACATCTACTCAATTTGGCGAAAAATGCAGCGAAAGCAGGTGGACTTCTCGCAGATCTACGATGTGCGAGCAGTTCGTATTCTCGTGCCAAGTGTTCAAGACTGTTACGCCGCGTTGGGTCTTGTCCATGGGACTTGGAAGAGTATTCCGCATGAGTTCGATGATTACATCGCGGCTCCGAAACCGAATGGATATCGTTCCTTACACACGGCAGTGATCGGACCGCAGGGTAAGGTGGTGGAGATCCAGATTCGTACTCAAGCGATGCACGATGAAGCTGAGTATGGGGTTTGCGCGCATTATCGCTACAAAGGGACAGATACGCAGGACGGTGATCACGGGTACGAAGACAAGATTGCCTGGTTACGTCAGGTGTTGGATTGGCACGATGAGGTGGGCGATCTCCGCGAGCTCTCCGATGCGCTACGCCAAGACGTGTTGGAAGATCGCATCTACGTGTTTACCAAAGATGGGCATGTGGTCGATTTGCCTGCCGGAGCGACGCCCTTAGATTTTGCCTACAAGCTCCACACGGAGGTGGGTCACTCGTGTCGCGGTGCCAAGGTCAACCGTCGGATCGTCCCGTTGACTTACGCCCTGAAGGTCGGTGATCAGGTAGAAATCTTGCGCCAATCGGAGTTGAGACCGAGTCGCGACTGGCTCAATCCGTCGTTGGGTTACCTGCGGACCTCCCGCGCTCGGGCAAAGGTGCAGGCGTGGTTCAAGCAGTTGGATCGTGACCAAAATATTCAAGCAGGGCGTCAATTGATTGATCAGGAAATGAAGCGTCTTGCGCTGGGTCAAGTCGATCTCACAGTGGTGCTTCGCACGCTCAATCTTCACCACCTCGACGATCTCTATGCGGGGATTGGTGCAGGGGATTTGCGTGTCTCGCAGATTGTGGGCGCTCTCAGTCGTGTCACTGGACACACCCAGCGTGAGCTTGATCTTGAACCCCGACCGGCATCGTCCACGGAGCGGACTGATGGCATCCAGATTCATGGTGTTGGAAAATTATTGACTCAGATTGCGACCTGCTGCCATCCAGTTCCAGGGGATTCGATCGTCGGCTACATTACCAAGAGTCGTGGTGTCAGCATTCACCGGGATGACTGCACCAATATCTTGTCGCTTGAGGAATCGACCCCTGAACGGATTATCGATGTGAGTTGGGGCGAAACCCAGCTAGAAACGTATCCGGTCGATATTGAACTGCGCGCGTATGACCGCCAGGGACTGCTACGCGATGTCACCTCTGTGTTGGCCAATGACCGGGTTAATGTGACCGGTTTGCAGTCAAAAACGGATCGTGCCTCACATGTTGCAACGCTTCGTTTATCATTGGAAATCAAGGGATTGCAGGAATTATCTCAAGTACTTGACCGAATTCAGCGGATCCATAATGTGATCTCAGTCCATCGCGTGCGGGATGCATGATGAGGCGGTACGGCTGGGATGATTTGCGTACTGTCATGCAACGCCTGCGTGATCCGAAGACGGGCTGTCCGTGGGATTTAGAACAGCGTTTCGAGACCATCGCTCCGTTTACCATTGAAGAGGCGTACGAGGTGGTTGATGCCATCGAGCGTGGGGCGTTTCGTGAATTGCCAGGTGAGTTGGGCGACTTGTTATTTCAGTCCGTATTTTATGCACAGATGGCTGAGGAACAGCGTTTGTTCTCCTTGGATGATGTGATCCATGGCTTGGTCGCCAAACTCATTCTTCGTCATCCCCATGTGTTTCCAGATGGCACGCTGACCGGGGCGAGGGCAGAGAGCCCACCCGACATGGGTGCGATCAAGCAGGCGTGGGAAACGCAAAAGGCAGCAGAGCGTGCAGACCGAGGCCAGCAAGATCTGTTTGATGATATTCCACCGGCCCTGCCTGCCTTGTCTCGCGCTCAAAAGGTTCAGAAACGAGCGCGAATGATTGGCTTCGATTGGTCGTCAGTTGCGCCTGTTTTTGAGGCGCTGCGTGCTGAGGTTGAAGAGCTTTCTGACGCATTGGCGTCAGGTGAGGAGTCTCGGATCGCCGATGAGTTAGGGGATGTTCTGTTTAGTGCGATCAGTCTCGCGCGGCACCATGGCCTCGACGCAGAACAGGTCTGTCGGCAGGCGACCCTGAAGTTTATGTCGCGAATTCGGGCGGTGCAGGCGCTCGCACGGGAAGATAACATCGCGTTGACTGAGGCCAGTGAATCCGTCTTAGACAGGTTATGGATGCGAGCAAAGGCATTCGACTCTTCAACTTTCTGAGGGCTTGCCTTTACCTGCAAAAACCGGCTACGTTCAACGTTTGAGTGTAATGAGGAGCACATCGCGTGCGAGTGATTCTATTAGGCGCCCCCGGCGCGGGAAAAGGGACCCAAGCGCAATATATTTGTAAAGCGTTTCAGATCCCACAGATTTCAACGGGCGATATGTTGCGGGCAGCCGTCAAAGCCGAGAGCCCGTTGGGACTTGTCGCCAAAGAGGTCATGGATGCCGGACGTTTGGTGTCGGACGACATCATCATCGGGTTGGTCAAAGAGCGACTTGAGCAGCCAGATTGTGCGAACGGATGTTTGTTCGATGGGTTCCCTCGGACGATTCCTCAGGCAGAGGCACTGCGAGATTCAGGGGTTCGGATTGACCATGTCGTGGAAATGGCGGTTGATGATGAAGAAATCATTGAGCGGATGGCGGGGCGCCGAGTGCATCTCGCCAGTGGTCGGACCTACCACATTATTTACAACCCGCCCAAGCGCGATGGCATTGACGATGTGACTGGCGAACCTCTGATTCAGCGCGATGATGATCGGGAGAGTATCGTTCGCGACCGTCTCGCGGTGTATCACGAGCAGACTGCGCCTCTGATTCATTTCTACGGATCTTGGGCAAAAGCAAACCCAAGCGAGGCCCCGAAAATGACGCGCATCTCAGGAATCGGGACCGTCGAAGAAATTCGTGATCAAGTGATTCAGGCGCTCAAGGGTTAACGCATGTCGCGAAAGCCTCGCCTTCTGTTGAATGCAGAGGCTCTCGTTGATAACTATCAACTCCTGTCTAACCGCAGTACGACCGAAACCGCGGCGGTCGTAAAGGCCCATGCCTACGGGTTGGGTGTCGATTGGGTGGTGCCAACGCTTCGTGAGGGAGGGTGCCAGACTTTTTTTGTGGCCTACCCGGAAGAGGGCGTTCGCGTCCGTGGGCTTGCCCCAGAGGCAACGATCTACGTTTTTCACGGGCTGAGTCCATCCACGCTTGCGCTCTTCCACGCGCATCGCCTTCGACCGTGCCTGAATTCACGAGAGTCGCTCGAACTCGCGGCCGGCCAAAGGCTTGCGCCAGCCGTTCATGTTGACACCGGAATGCATCGGTTGGGGCTGTCGATTGAGGAGGTGGCCGAGACAGCGCTGTTGGCCTGTGTACCAAGTCTATTGATGAGCCACCTAGTCGCGAGTGATCAACCAGAATCGCCGCTGAATGGCGAGCAACTCGCACAGTTTTCCGACTGGGCGTCGTCACTGGCTGAGCCTATCCCACGCTCCCTTGCGAATACGGGCGGGATTTTTCTCGGGCCCGCGTACCATTTTGAAGTCACCCGTCCAGGCATTGGGCTGTATGGCGGGTCTCCCGATCCGTCTTGTCGAGTCCCGGTTCGCCCAGTGGCGTCATGGCATGCGCCAGTGTTGATGGTGCAAAAGGTCCGTGCTGGTGAGACGGTTGGTTATGGGGCAAGCTGGCGCGCTGATCGTGATCGCACCATTGCAACCTGTGCTACTGGCTATGCCGATGGATTATTGCGCTCGCTCGGCAATCGCTGGTGCGCGGAACTCGCTGGCGCTTCCTGTCCACTGGTGGGTCGCGTCAGTATGGATTTGATTACCGTTGACGTCACCGAGGTCATTGAGTCGGGGTATCATGTGGGTACATCGGACTGGGTTGAATTACTGCCTCGGCAGCAAACCATTGACGATATGGCGGCTGCGGCAGGGACGGTGGCCTATGAGTGTTTGACGCGATTGGGGCAACGGTTTGACCGTGAGGTTACCTCCTCGGTGGCACAGGTTTGAAGGACACAGTTGAGCTGTGAATTGTCTGTATTTAGATGCAAGTCGATCCTCACTGGGTCTCGCGGTGCAATTGGGTGACATCTGGATTGATGCAGGGGTGTTGGATGGGCGGCACGATGCGGTTTTATTACCCACGGTGACGCGCGTCCTCGCGGCCCATGCCACCTCGCTAGAAGCCATTGATTCCGTTGTGTGTGTGCATGGTCCAGGCAGTTTTACTGGACTTCGCATTACCGTCGCCGCAGTGCATGCGTTGCATCTGGTTACCCAGTGCCAAGTACTGCCGGTCGACCAACTGTCTCTGATGGCGTTTGTGGCGCAATCGCAAGGACTGGATCCCCCGTATGATGTCGTCTTGGATGCACGCATGGGCGACGCCTATGCGGGATATGGCGGTTGGCGCTCGGAGACCCCTCAGCTCGTACAGCGTGTCTTGGTGTCAGCAGAGACGGTTGAGGGGACGCACTGGATTGGCCATTCGGATGAGCAGGCGTTCCTGTCAGATCGGGTCAAGTCTCGGGTGTCTCCGACGCTCACCGATTTGCGGCGGTATGCGGAGGCTTGTACTGCTCAGCAATGGATCTCCGGTGATCAACTCACGCCACTTTATCTCCGCCAGACCATTTCATGGGTTCCATTGGCCGAACAGCCGTCTAAGCTCTATGAGTCTTGAGCATGCACTGATCCTGGCAGTGATCCAGGGGCTTACCGAGTTTTTGCCGATTTCGAGCTCGGCCCATTTGATTCTCCCATCGGCTATTTTGGGTTGGACAGACCAAGGCTTGGCGTTCGATGTTGCGGTGCATCTGGGCTCTCTGGTGGCGGTCATTTTTGCCTTACGCAAGCGTGTCACGCGCGTGTTGTGTGGCGTGTTGGTTGGGTTCGGTCGGCGGTATCCTCGCCATGCGCGCTTGGGGTGGATGGTTGCAATAGCCACGATTCCAGCGGTGGGAGTTGGGTTTGTGTTGAAGTCTTGGATTGAGACCGAGCTTCGCGCGGTTGAAGTGATTGCGGCGGCAACCATCGGATTTGGACTGCTGTTGTGGTGGGCCGATCAGCACTCCGGTTCACGGACGGTGTCCCATGTGCGCTGGCGCGATGTGCTGATTATCGGATGCGCTCAAGCGGTGGCTTTGATTCCGGGGACCTCTCGGTCTGGGATTACACTGACGGCGGCATTGGCGTTGGGCTGGTCGCGACGGGCTGCTGCTGAGTTTTCGTTTCTGATGTCGATTCCCGTGATCTTGGGCGCGAGTCTGCTGAAGGGTTGGGACTTGGTCACATCACCCATCCAGGTGCCTTGGGTCGACATCGGGCTCGCAACGCTTGCGTCGGCGGTTGCTGCCTACGGGTGTATTCGTCTATTTCTCGGGATGATTGAACGCATTGGTGTGGCGCCATTCGTGATCTATCGCCTTGTCCTTGGAGTGGTGCTGTTTGCCGTGGTGTGGATGCCCTGACCTTTAGTGCGAGTGTCTTTGCGCGAGCCCCCATGCAAGCTATCGGCCATGTGAACGGACAGGAGGTGACACATGACGATTCCGGTGTTTTGCGTTTCCGGACAGGCGATCTTTCAGGAAATGTTGGTACAGACAATCCGCGGGACCGAATTTCATTTGGCTGGCACGCTCGCGCGCGGTGCAGAGGGAATTGACGCGCTCGTCGATGCGCGTCCTCGCATCGTCATTTTAGATGAGCTGACACCGCAGCTTTCGATGTTTTCCTGGGTCGATCGGCTCTCTGCGGCGGTTCCAGACACCCGTGTCTTGTGTTACGTGCGCCATCTTCGGGGAGTCTCATGCCAAACACTGTTGTCACTTGGTGCAAAAGGAATTGCGGACCCGCGTGTTGACTCGACGGCCTTGTTGAGAGGCATCGAGCGTGTGTTGCGCGGTGAGGTGTATTTGTCGCCGCTGGCTGCCCAAGTCTTAGCACTGAATCGGGTCGGTGAACGGAATCCCTTTCAAAAACTGTCCCCGAGGGAGTTAACGGTCTGTGATTTAGTGATCGAAGGGGTCCGCCCCATGCAGATTGCACGAGACCTCAAAGTCTCTCCAAAGACTGTGAATACCTATCGGTATCGAATTTTTGAGAAGCTCGGTATTGCCAGCGATGTGGGGTTAACACATTTGGCCTATCGCCACGGCATGAAGGGGTTAGAATCCCCGCATGAGCGACTTTGACCACAGAACCTTTCTCAAACACCTGACAACCCGTCCCGGGGTGTACCAAATGCGTGACACCGCGGGGCGAATCCTCTACGTGGGCAAAGCAAAAAATCTGAAGTCTCGTGTCTCTAGCTATTTTCGCGGGCAAGGGCTGTCAACGAAAACATTGGCCATGGTCCAGCGTATTGCCGACATTGGCATTACCGTGTGTCGCAATGAGGTGGAAGCGCTGATTCTTGAGCAGACCCTCATTAAATCAGAGCGTCCGCCCTATAACATTTTGTTGCGTGACGATAAGTCTTACCCCTATGTCTTTATGAATACAGGCCACCCCTATCCAGGGCTGTATTACCGGCGTGGGCAGCGCCAGCCCGACGGCAAAACCTTCGGCCCTTTTCCGTCTGCGGGGGCGGTTAAGTCCACACTCAATCTAATCCAGAAAACGTTTCAGATTCGGCAATGTGAAGACAGTGTTTTTTCGAATCGCTCGAGACCTTGCCTGCAGTACCAAATCGGTCGGTGCAGTGGGCCCTGTGTGGGTTTGATCTCTGAAACACAGTACGCTGAAGATCTTGATCACGTGAAACTGTTTTTAGAAGGTCGCTCTCAGGACCTCTTTCGTGTCCTCGAAGCGAAGATGGATGCCGCGGCAGCGGCGTTGGCATTTGAGCAGGCGAGTCGTTATCGGGATGTGATTGCGCGACTCAGACGTGTGCTCTCCGAGCAGGTGATGGAAAGCGATTTATCGGATCTCGATGCATTGGCCGTGGTACATGATGCTGGACTCGCCTGCGTTGCGGTGGTGAGCATTCGGGGTGGTCGTGTCATTGGTGTGAGTGCTCACTTTCCGGAGCAGGGGTTGCTTGAGACCAATGCAGAGCTCCTAGAAGCGTTTATTGCGCAGTATTATCTGGGGTCGGAGCGTCCGATTCCGAGCGAAGTGTTGTTGGCGGAATCCATTGCAGACCTCAGCTTAGTGGGGTCCGCCCTGAGCGAAGCGGCGCGCCGTCGTGTTCGCATCACGGATGCGGTCCGTGGCATTCGTGCGCAGTATCTGGACTTGGCGCGCACCAATGCCATGGAGAGTCTCAGCGCACGCCTTGCGAGTCGCGATGGTCAAGCGAAGCGGATTGCGGATTTTGCGGCTCGATTTGCGCTTGAGCCGCCCCGACGGCTTGAGTGTTTTGACATCAGTCATACGCAGGGTGAGGCAACGGTCGCCAGTTGTGTGGTGTTTGACGCACAAGGCCCGGTCAAGCGGGACTACCGCATTTTTAACATCGAAGGAATCACAGCGGGGGATGACTATGCGGCGATGCGGCAGGCGCTTCAGCGCCGTTATCAACGGGTTCGGGCTGGAGAGGAACAGACCCCCGATGTCCTCATCATTGACGGCGGGTTGGGGCAGTTGCGAGAGGCGACGACCATTTTGAGGACGCTTGGGCTAACGAACATCTTTCTACTTGGCGTGGCAAAGGGTGTGACACGTAAGGCAGGATTTGAACTCTTGCATCGCGCTGATACCGGCGAGGAATGTCGATTAGATCCAACGGCGCCTGCATTACATCTGATTCAGCATATTCGGGATGAAGCGCATCGATTTGCCATTACCAAACACCGACAAGCGCGCGGCAAGGCTCGAAATACGAGTCCATTAGAGGGTATTCCAGGCATCGGTCCCAAGCGGAGGCAGGCACTGCTCCGCCATTTTGGAGGACTCCAGCTGCTCTCGTCGGCAAGTGTGTCTGAGATTGCGAAAGTGCAAGGGATGAGTCAACACAGTGCCGAATTGGTGTACTCTGCGTTGCATCGTGAGTGAGATGATCGTGTGAACCTTCCGAATATCTTAACGTGGCTGCGTGTCCTGTTAATCCCAGTGCTAATCCTAATCTGGGTGATTCCATCGCCAGAAACCGGCCTCGTGGCTGCTGCTGTGTTTGGCATCGCCTCGATTACGGATTGGCTTGATGGCTGGCTCGCGCGCCGTTGGCAAATGGAGTCCCGGTTTGGCGCCTTTTTAGATCCAGTGGCTGACAAACTCATGGTCGCCGCTGCGTTAGTGCTTCTGGTGGATGCCTTTGATTCGCTCTGGGTGACGTTACCGGCCATCGTGATCATTGGCCGTGAAATTGTGGTCTCAGCGTTACGTGAATGGATGAGCGAGATTGGTCAGAGGGCCCAGGTAGCGGTGTCTTGGCTTGGTAAAGTTAAAACAGCGTGCCAGATGATTGCCATCATTCTCTGCCTCGCTTTACCGGTCGAAATCGCTGTGACGCATGCAGGACTGTGGGTTTTAGGGATTGCCGCGCTGTTGACGCTGTGGTCCATGTGGGCGTATCTGAGAGCGGCTTGGCCACATCTTTCGATGGAATAGGCGGGTTTTGGCTGACAAGCCAACCAGGGCTTGGTATAAGCCAGTAACGGTGCTTGGAACGAAGGAATGCGTCAATCCACCTTGGCCTCAATGTGTGTCCTCTGCCTCTTTGTCGGTGGTTGCACAAGTGTCAGTCACAAAACCGCTGTTCAAATTACTGAACAAGGTCCATCGGGAGCCGTTCCACAGTGCGCGCAAGCGCTAAAAACAGCCGCCGTTCAGAATGACGTAAAGTGGGGGCGCATCATCGCGACACCGGTGTTGACCGTCGCCTCTGCGGGCCTTCTGCCTGCGCTACTAGGCGCCAATGCTGCATTGGATTATGCCGATCGACGTAATGCCTCCGGGATGCGAGTCGCTTGCGGATATACACCCTTGGATGACCGCCAAGTGATTACGGATGTCGCGACAAATGCGGGAATCAGCTTGGCGATAGGTGCTGTTGATCTTGGCATGGGTGGCAGTGCAGCGGAAGTTCAGGGCCTTTTTCGTGATTCTGGCCAATAGAGGTCGTGAGTTTGGTGTGTGAAGTCGTTATACTGCGCGCCCAGCAAGACGCGAGCGTGGTGGAACTGGTAGACACACAGGACTTAAAATCCTGAGGCAGAAATGCCGTGCGGGTTCGACTCCCGCCGCTCGCACCATTCTTTATTCTATCTGCCGAAAAAAACCGCTGTCAGACAGCGGTTGGGTGACACAGTCGGCGTCATGCCGCGAACCTCCATCCTTGGAGTACAAGCCCACTTGGTCAAACCCCCCACAGGTTAGTCCTCAGGTCTCGTCAGCGCACCGAAAAATCGCCATGGGAGCGAAGTATTAAGGTAGTGGAATTTGTATGATCTGAGAAGCAAATTTTCATTAAATCACTGTTTTTATTGTCATTTCGTAATAATTTTTCGAAGCCGGAAGTGGGGTGGTGCACCATTGTGATAGCAATCCACACATTTGAAAGGCTGTGTAACCCTACGGGCGTTGTTGATCAGTGAGTGAGCGAATGATGGCCGTTGCATGCTCTTCGGAAAGACTGAACTCTTGCCGAAGCTTTTCGATCCGTCGTGCTTCGTCGTCACTGATGACGCCATCCGACAAAGCATGCTGGATTTCGGCTTCGAAAATGGCTTTCCGTTTGGCAATTTGTGTGGCGAACGCTGAGCCGACAATTCCGGTCAGTAAAGCAACAGTACAGACGCCAGAGAGGGCTGTAATCGCTCCAATGACTTTCCCGAGGGGCGTGATCGGAGAGACATCGCCATAGCCGACTGTCGTGAGCGTAATCAATGCCCACCACATGGTTTCCGGGATGGAGCTGAACTTATCCGGTTGCACACTGTTTTCTGCGACATACATCGCGGCACTGGCTAAGAACAGCGCAATCATCAACAGGTAGAGTGCTGCGCCGAATGCCCGCCGCTCATCGTAGATTGCACTAATGAGATCTTCAATCGCTGAGGAATAGTGGCTCATCTTGAGCAATCGGATGAGTCGGATTGCCCGAATCCAACGGAGGTCGGAGCCAGGAATTAGGAATTGCAGAAGGCTAGGTACGATTGCAAGCAAGTCGATAATTCCGGTCAGAGAGCAGATGTAGGCGAACCGACTCTTTAGCGGAGAGGCGTGCTTGTGTTTGTGATGATGTGGTGCGGTCCAAATGCGTGCGAGATATTCCAGTGCAAAGATGCTTACCGAGAACAACTCGAACGCGAGAAAGTATTCTTGGAACTGTCTGTGTAGCGAGTTGACTGATTCTAGGCAGACTGCGATCACATTCGCGAAGATCAGAAGAGACAGCGCAAGATCAAACTGACGACTGGCATGGTCACCGTGACCGCCTTTGTTAATGATTTCTGCGATGCGTTTTTGAGTCAGTCTCATGGGAACAGGACATCCAAGGTTTTTCGGATGTTAGCAGAAGTTCGCAGTGGCTTGGGTTGTGTTCAAATGAGGAGGGCGTTACTATCCGCGCCCTCCATATTGGCGCGTTGGCAGAGTGGTTATGCAGCGGATTGCAAATCCGTGG
>RFUY01000140.1 GCA_009922705.1 Gammaproteobacteria bacterium | reverse complement strand
CAAAGCCATCGGCGAACGCTGTGCCGGACAGGCGTCCACCGAGGATGCCGCCCGCTTCGTAGCTGCCCGCACCTGCCAACCCATGGATTGGCAGGATAGCAGAGAGCTCGGCACCCAAGATCAGGCTCATCACCTGTGCCAGTCCCAGTCCTGAGAGCGTTGCGAGCAAAATCATCATGGCCAGAAGTTTACTGAGCCAGGACAGGACTGTGAGTCGCCAGAGTTGCGCTAGACGCCGCGGATTTTGGGCCTCCATGACGAATTGGTCTCGGACACGTTCGACCACCGTTGGCAGTGGCCAGTGGGCGGATCGTGGCACCAGCCACCCAAGCACGAGGGGTAATGCGAAGACAATCAATGCCGTAGCTGCGAGCGCGGGAAATCCAAACACAGGCCACAGCATAATCATGCCTCCCAGCCCAAGCAAAGCGATAAGGTCAAGACCCCGAATCCACAGCAAAGCCCCGAGTCCGGTGAGGAAACTCGGGGATCCAAGCCGCTGTGTGAGCCAAGGAAACACCAGTTCGCCCAAGCGCATCGGTAACAGGTTGTTGGCCGTGTTGTGCACAAAACTCACACCCAGTGCCGTGATCAACGGCATAGGGGCAAAGGGTGAAACTAAGATCCAGGTGCGCAGACCACGCAGGACCCAACTTGCGGATCCAAGCAAGAGAATGGTCAGTAGGGTGGTGCGTGGAAGCAAGACCAGTTGCTGGATTAACGCCTTGATATCCAGCGCATAATAGGCGGCGGCAAGGGTGGCGATGAGCAGTGCCCAACCAATGAGCCACGTACTCCAAGACCGTTTTGTGACGCCGCCGGTGTTGTTTTCTTTCAGAATTGTCCGCACTATCGCATCAGGTCGGTTGGTTTAAGACGGGATGTCGCTGTCAGTGTACCTGCAAGTGGCCACGGGGGGTCACATCAATCGCGTGTTTAAATTAGGAGACCTCATGATTACGGAAATGACGCAGGCCTATCGTGACCTGCTTGTCCACTTGGGTGAAAACCCGGACCGCGAAGGGTTGTTAGACACCCCGAAGCGTGCAGCCAAAGCACTTGAGTTTTTAACGTCAGGGTACCGACAGGACCTCGAGACCATTGTCAATGGGGCGGTGTTTAGCGCTGACACCGATGAAATGGTCGTGATTCGGGACATCGAACTGTATTCAATGTGCGAGCATCACATGCTGCCGTTCACCGGGCGGTGTCACATTGGTTATCTGCCCAATGGCAAGGTGCTTGGGCTCTCAAAGTTTGCTCGGATCACCGACATGTTCGCAAGGCGCTTACAAATCCAGGAAGCGTTGACACGGCAGATTGCCCTGGCTGTCCAGGACGTCACCGGTGCACGTGGCGTCGCCGTGGTGGTCGAGGCGAAGCACTTTTGCATGATGATGCGGGGTGTCGAAAAGCAAAACTCGACGATGGCCAGTAGCGTGATGTTAGGTGAAATGCGTGACAACCAAGCAACTCGCTTTGAGTTCCTGCGATTGATCGGGAAGGCATGATGAGCGAGTTCACTCGGGATGCGATTGCGAAGATTCAGATTGAGAATTTAAGGCTTCGGACCTTCATCGGAATCAAGGACGAAGAGAAAGCGAATCGACAAGACGTGATCATTAATATTCGCATTCATTATCACGCCGCAAAAGCCGTGACGTTCAATGTGATTGATGAAGCGCTGAACTATCGCACCATCACCAAGGAGGTGATCCGGCACGTGGAATCCAATCGATTTTTGTTGTTAGAGCGGATGACTGATGAAGTGCTGTCTTTGGTGATGGCGCACCCGCAGGTGATGTGGGCGGACGTCAAAATCGACAAGCCACATGCGCTGCGGTTTTCGGATTCGGTGTCGATGACCTTATCGGCTCGACGTGAGGGCTATGCGGGTGCAGAACACCCGCACTGAGGGTCAACCGCCGAGTGCGGATTGGATGAGTTTCTCGAGTTTCGAGGATGAGGGTCCTGTAAAGGAGCCAAAACTGCCGATCAGCGCACCGTTGCGGTCTAACACGTATTTGTGGAAGTTCCAGCTTGGATAGTCTCCATTGGCCGCTTCGGCTAGGCCCTGAAACAACGGATCGGCTTTGCCTTTTTTCGCATGGGTCGTCGCATACATTGGGAATTGCACCCCGTAGGTCAACCGGCAAAAGTCGGCGGATTCTTGCTCAGAGGCATATTCCTGGCCGCCAAAATCAGCAGAGGGGAATCCAAGGACCACAAATCCTTGTGCCTTGTATTTCCGGTACAGCGCCTCCAAACCATCGAATTGGGGCGTAAACCCGCACTTTGAGGCCGTATTCACAATCATCACCACCTGGCCTTGATAGGTTTGGCAGAGGTGATCGACTTGGTCACCGGCGAGTTGCCGAACCTTGTGGTCTAACAAAGCAGGACAGGCTGTCTCGGAAGCGTGTGTCGTCATTGTTGTCAGCACTCCTAGGATGCACAGGGCAGTTTGAAATCGGTTCATGGATGTAACCTCAACATGGGAGGACCCTCGTGGCCCGTTGTTGCTTGATCCTCGGGGATCAACTTTCGCAGTCGCTGTCGGCACTTCAGCAGCTGAAGCCCGGCGATGCTGTCCTTATGGCTGAGGTTTGGTCTGAAGCCACATATGTCAAGCATCACCCGCAAAAAATTGCCCTGACCTTTGCGGCGATGCGCCATTTTGCGGACGATTTACGGGCAGCAGGGTGGAGGGTGCATTACACCGCATTGACCGATGTGGAGAACACGCAGTCGATTGCCTCAGAAATACAGCGATACCAGCAGATCTTTCAGTACGAGGCTTGGGTGGCGACAGAGCCAGGGGAGTGGCGTCTGTGCCAGGAACTTAAGGACCTGCAATCATCATTGCGCGTGCCCTTAACACTGTGCGAGGACACCCGCTTTATTGCGACACACGACCAGTTCAAGGCCTTTCTTGCCAATCGCAAACAGCCCCGCATGGAGCATTTTTATCGCCAAATGCGCCAACAGACTGGGATCTTGATGGAGGGGAACCAGCCTGTCGGCGGGAAATGGAACTTTGATCACGACAATCGTCAGGCGTGTCACGTCTCAACACTCCCCAGCCCCCCAACATTTCCTGAGACTTCGCACCTGCGGGATGCGAAGGCGCTGGTTGCCAGCCGATTCCCCGATCATTTTGGTCGTCTAGACACCTGGTTGTGGCCCGTGACGACAGCACAGGCTGAGGTGGCCTTTGCGACCTTCCTTCAGGAGCGATTGGCTGATTTTGGGACCTATCAGGACGCTTTGGTGGCGGGTGAGGATACGCTCTTTCACAGTTTGATCTCGAGTGCGCTCCATCTGGGGCTGTTAGATCCGTTGACTGTCTGTCGCCGTGTCGAGCAGGCCTATTGGGATGGACAGGCACCTTTAAATGCCGTGGAAGGTTTTATTCGGCAGATTCTCGGCTGGCGAGAATTTGTTCGTGGCTTGTATTGGGCCTATATGCCGGAGTATGCGACCCGAAACGCGTTGGATGCGAGCGAGCCACTGCCCGAGTTTTATTGGAATCCCGATCGGACGCAGATGCGGTGCATGGCAGAAGCGGTGCGCAATACGCGGGATCACGCGTACGCCCATCACATTCAACGGTTGATGGTCACCGGTAACTTTGCCTTGATTGCAGGGTTGTCGGTTGACGCCGTTTGCGCCTGGTATTTGGCGGTCTATGTCGATGCCTATGAGTGGGTGGAATTACCCAATACGCTCGGCATGGCATTGTTTGCGGACGGCGGGGTTTTGGCCTCTAAGCCCTATTGCGCCAGCGGAAAATACATCGACCGAATGAGTGATTATTGCCGAGGGTGTCACTACGATGTGAAACGCACCGTTGGCGGGAATGCTTGCCCCTTTAACACACTGTATTGGGACTTCTTGATGCGACACGCCACACGGTTTCAATCGAATCCTCGGATGGCGATGATCCTGAAACACCTTCCCAGGATGTCTCCCGAAAAATCGATGGCAATCACCACAGAGGCACGCCGCTTTAAAGCGCATTTGGTGGAGCA
>RFUY01000139.1 GCA_009922705.1 Gammaproteobacteria bacterium | reverse complement strand
GGGCCCACGTAAACCGATTCGTAAATAAGGAATTCTAATGGCGACCCAACGGACACAGACCCGTAAGAAAGTCAAAAAGCAGGTGGCTGAGGGCGTGGTGCATATCCATGCTTCCTTTAACAACACCATCGTGACCATTACTGATCGGCAAGGCAACGCGTTGAGCTGGGCGACTGCCGGTGGTTCAGGATTCCGTGGATCGCGGAAGTCGACGCCGTTTGCTGCGCAGGTGGCGTCAGAGCGCGCTGCGACGGCCGCTCTGGAATTTGGCCTGAAGTCAGTGGATGTCATGGTCAAGGGCCCGGGCCCAGGTCGTGAGAGCGCTGTGCGTGCGTTGAACGCAGTTGGCTTGAAGGTCACAAATATTACGGACGTGACGCCGATCCCGCATAACGGGTGTCGGCCACCGAAGAAGCGTCGCGTCTAAGGAGAGAGTGAAACTATGGCACGGTATATCGGACCAACTTGTAAGCTTGCGCGTCGCGAAGGGACAGATCTATTCCTGAAGAGCGGTGTCAAGGCACTCGACTCGAAGTGCAACCTCGAAACGAAACCAGGGATGCATGGTGCCGGTCGCGGTCGCTTATCTGACTATGGGCTGCAGCTGCGTGAAAAGCAGAAGGTGCGCCGGATCTATGGAGTGTTGGAAAAGCAATTCCGCAACTACTACAAAGAAGCATCACGTCTGAAGGGCTCGACCGGTGAGAACCTGCTGAAGCTTTTGGAATGCCGTCTTGACAATGTGGTCTACCGGATGGGTTTTGGTTCAACCCGCGCTGAAGCGCGGCAGATCGTCAGTCATCGTTCGATCATGGTAAATGGGAAGGTCTTGAACATTCCGTCCTATCAGGTGAAGCCTGGCGATGTGGTCAGCGTTCGTGAGAAAGCCAAAAATCAACTACGCGTGCGTGCTGCACTCGAACTGGCGGGTCAGCGTGCTGACGTTGGCTGGGTCGATGTGGACTCCTCAAAGATGGAAGGTGTGTTTAAAGCACTGCCAGAGCGCCAAGATTTGTCGCAAGACATCAACGAAAACCTGATTGTCGAGTTGTACTCGAAGTAATCACCATAGTTTAGGAGACGTTATGTCGTCATCATTGGAACTGCTGACACCACGGCAGATTCAGGTACAGGAAGTCGGGTCACGTCGCTCTAAGATTGTCTTGGAGCCGCTTGAGCGTGGCTATGGTCATACGCTGGGCAATGCACTGCGCCGGATTTTGCTGTCATCGATGCCGGGTTGCGCGATCATCGAAGTCAAGATCGATGGAGTACAGCACGAGTACTCTGAAATCGAAGGGGTAAAAGAGGACGTCATCGAAATTTTGCTGAACCTGAAGAAGGTGGCGATTTCGATCGAAGGACGCGACTCGATTGCGACCATTCGACTCACCCACTCTGGTGAAGGTGTGGTAACGGCAGGTGATTTTGAACTGCCGCAAAATGTCACCATCGCAAACCCAGACCAACACATTGCGACGGTGTCCTCACGGGGTAGCGTTGTGATTGAAGCACGGGTTGCGCGTGGTATTGGTTACGAGCCTGCGAGCGAGCGTGGCGATGACGAGGAAACACGGACGATCGGCGTGTTACGTTTGGATGCGACCTACAGTCCAGTCACACGTGTGTCCTATGTCGTTGAGAGTGCGCGTGTCGAGCAGCGGACTGACTTAGACAAATTGGTGATCGACCTCGAGACTGACGGCACGCTGGAAGCGGAGGAAGCAATTCGTCGCGCAGCCACCCTGCTACAGCAGCAGCTGTCTGTATTCGTTGAGTTCGAAGGTCCTCAGGTGTCTGAGCACGAACAAGCGAAGGATGAGATTGATCCGATTCTGTTGCGTCCGGTTGACGATCTTGAACTGACCGTTCGGTCGGCAAATTGCTTGAAAGCGGAAAACATCTATTACATCGGTGACCTAGTACAGCGGACCGAAGTGGAATTGTTGAAGACGCCGAACCTAGGCAAGAAGTCGTTAACCGAAATCAAAGACGTGTTGGCGTCGCGTGGATTGTCTCTAGGCTCTCGCCTCGAGAATTGGCCGCCAGCTGGATTTGCACGCGAAGAAAGCGCCTGAGTGGATGTTTGACCCGTCGTGAGACGGCGTCCTAAGAAAGTGAGAAGAGACCATGCGTCATCTGAAGAGTGGAAAGAAATTAAACCGGACCAGCAGTCATCGTAAGGCGATGTTTAGCAACATGACCGCGTCCTTGATTGAGCACGAGGTCATCAAGACGACTCTGCCGAAGGCAAAAGAGCTGCGTCGCGTTGCGGAGCCTTTGATTACGCTGGCGAAGGAAGACTCTGTTGCGAATCGTCGTCTAGCATTTTCGCGGCTGAGAAATGATTCAGCCGTTGGGAAGCTGTTCGCTGAGCTTGGCCCGCGGTACCAAGCACGTCCAGGTGGCTATCTACGGATCCTGAAAAATGGATTCCGCGCAGGGGATGCGGCCCCGATGGCAATCGTCGAGTTGGTTGATCGTCCGGAGCTTGCTGCGGACGCCGAGTAAGTTTCATGTGAGTACCCCTAAAGGCCCCGCTCGCGCTGGGCCTTTTTTTTGCCTCTCACACGCCAGAGGAAGGCGCTATGCACCGTCAAGACATCGATGAGCCCGGTGGATTATTTTTAGCGGTGAGCGCGTATGTGCTCTGGGGTGGTCTCCCTTTGTACCTAAAAATGATGGCGCACATGGACCCAGGTGAGGTGGTCGCTCATCGGATCCTGTGGTCGATCCCGGTTGCCGCCGCTGTTCTTTTAATGATGGGGCGCAGTCGCGATGTGTTGGCGGCATTGATGGATCCTCGTCGCTTGGCGATGGCGCTTCTGACGGCGTTACTGATTAGTGTCAATTGGTTGACCTATGTCGTAGCGATTAGTACCGAGCGTGCCTTGGATGCGGCTCTAGGGTATTACGTCAATCCGGTGTTTAGCATCGTGCTTGCGGCCGTATTTCTGAAGGAACGAATGCAGCCCCTCCAGATGGCTGCCTTTGTCTTGGTCGTTGCCGCTGTGGCGGTGCTGACGTTCGAGCACGGCTCTCTGCCGTGGACAGTGATTCTCCTCACGGTGAGTTGGGGGCTTTATGCATTGGCCAAACGCGCCTTACCGATGCCCCCAAATCAAGGATTTCTGCTCGAGGTGATCTTACTGTCGCCACTTGCGTTGGCATATCTCTTTTGGATGGAGGGGACATCGATCAACCATTTTGTGGACGGGTCTGCAGCGGAGCGGCTCTTATTGATTGGCTGTGGCGCTGTCACGGCTGTGCCGTTGATCCTGTATGCGAATGGTGCCCAGCGGGTTCGTCTGATGACGATGGGTATCCTGCAATACATCGCGCCGACCTGCATTTTCCTAACGGCCGTGTTCGCATTTAATGAGCCCTTCACGTGGGCGAAGAAAGTGGCGTTCCCGATGATCTGGGCGGCTGTGGTCTTTTATCTGGTCAGTCAATGGCATCAGAGCCGCCACGGCCGCCGCTCAGGCGCATCTCAGGCCGCTGAGTGACGAGCCAATAGCGGCGCAAGGAACTGGCCTGTGTAGGAGGTCGGGTGGGCTGCCACCGTCTCTGGAGTGCCTTCTGTCACAATCAGTCCCCCGCCTTGTCCACCTTCCGGACCCATATCGATAATCCAGTCGGCCGTTTTGATGACGTCTAGGTTATGTTCAATGACCACCACGGTATTCCCGTGATCCCGCAGTCGATGTAGCACATCCAACAATTGTTGAATGTCTTGGAAATGCAAGCCTGTGGTTGGCTCGTCAAGAATGTAGAGTGTTCGGCCGGTGTCGCGTTTAGAGAGCTCTCGCGCAAGTTTGACTCGCTGCGCCTCGCCCCCGGAGAGCGTGGTTGCTGATTGGCCGAGTTTTAAATAGGACAGCCCAACATCCATCAGTGTCTGCAGTTTGCGTGCAAGCGCTGGAATGGCATCAAAAAACAGCCGTGCATCTTCCACCGTCATCTCTAACACATCATGTATCGATTTCCCTTTGAACTGAATATCCAGGGTCTCGCGGTTGTACCGCAGCCCATGGCAGGTGTCGCACGGGACATAAATATCGGGGAGAAAATGCATCTCTACTTTGATCAGGCCATCGCCTTGGCAGGTCTCACATCGGCCGCCTTTGACATTGAA
>RFUY01000138.1 GCA_009922705.1 Gammaproteobacteria bacterium | reverse complement strand
GTCACCAGCGAACACAAGATCCCGATTGTGGTGCTTTTCCCAGCTCCATTCGGCCCCAGCAATGCAAAAAAATCACCCCGTTCAACAGTTAAATCGATGCCCTTGAGCGCCACAAATCCGTTGTCATAGGTCTTCGTCAATTGCTGTATAGAGAGCGCCGGAGTCGACACGATAGAGTCCTTAAAACGATTCAATGAAGGGTCGGGAGAATAGCAGATCTGACGGTTGACCGGCAGAGCTGAATCGCTCGCAACCGCAGACTCAGGAGGGACCACATCGAATCCAGCAACAGACATCCCCAGTCAACCAAAAGTGACATGTTTGAGACCGTGGCGGATTTATGAGGCGGTAACTGATCAAGCACAAGAGCACGACGCCAAGCGCAATGAGCGCTCGCCAGTGCTCGCGGCCCCTCCTGAGCATCTGTCGTCCGCTACTGCTTCACTCCGGTGTCCGGGCGGAAGGGGCCGCGGCCTTCTCTGCTTCAGCGCGCTGATACGCGTCAAGCTTCGCCTGATACTCAGCCTCTGAGAGCTTATGCCATCCGATACAATCGCCAGTTGGCGAGCGTCCACATCCGCAGGTTCCTGTTTTCTCTGTCATGGTTGCCTCCAGTTAAGTCACGACTCAGAGTTTGGTTAGTGCGGGCTGTCATGGCGCTTCACAAGAGCCTCTCAGGACGGCTCCTGCGAAGACAAAAAAAACGCCCGAAAGGATCGGGCGTTTATGAATGCAATGGAGCGGGAAACGAGACTCGAACTCGCGACCCCAACCTTGGCAAGGTTGTGCTCTACCAACTGAGCTATTCCCGCAGGTGGCGTCCCGTAGGGGATTCGAACCCCTGTTACCGCCGTGAAAGGGCGGTGTCCTAGGCCTCTAGACGAACGGGACATCCGGTTTCGCTTCCTCCCCCTGGCCTAGAAGGGTTCAACAGAAGCAGGCGCGCATTATGCCAGCCGATTTTCGAAGTGCAAGTGCTTATCCATCGTTTTCTGTGCCATCAGCGTGTCGACCGCTGCTTGCACAACAATCCCATGCCGCTGTGCAAGACGGGAAATGTCGCGGTCATAGCCACCCCCAATCACCGTCGCGATCGGAACGCCATCGATAAGACAGGCCTCGATCACAGAACGATCGCGCGCATACATGCCTGCATCGGTGATGGATAGCCGACCCAGTGCGTCGTCACGATGTACATCTGCGCCCGCATCATACAAAACAAAGTCGGGACGAAAGGCGCTGATGACCGCATGCCAGGTCTCTTGAACAACCCCGATATAGTCTGAATCTGTCATTCCATCGGGCAGATCGACATCAAGATCTGAGTGCGCACGACGCACCGGAAAGTTGCGCGCCGCGTGCAGCGAGCAGGTGAATATCTCGGAGTCCTGCGCCAGAATCCGAGCGGTCCCATCGCCTTGGTGTACATCACAGTCAAAAATCAACACGCGACTTGCCATCCCTTCAAAGAGAAGACGACGCGCAGTGACCGCCAAATCGTTGTAGATGCAAAACCCAGAGCCGCGGTCGGCATGTGCGTGATGCGTCCCCCCTGCCAAATGACAGGCAACTCCGTTCGTTATGGCTAAGCGGGCAGTGGTCCAGGTGCCACTGACTGCCAAAGGCGTGCGACGTGCAAGCCCAGGAGACCAAGGCAGTCCAATTTCGCGAAGCGCGCGCGGCGCGAGTTGACCCGATTGAAAGGCATCCACATAGGCGCGATCGTGCACGTGATACAGACTCGCCCAATCGATTGGCTCGGGCGAATACACAACGGCTTGCGGAAGCGATGCCTGTACCCAGTTCCGCAACGCTTCAAACTTTCCCATCGGAAAGCGATGTCCGTCCGGAAACGACGGGCTGTACAGAGGATCAGAAACGACTGGCAGGGCGACACTCACCGGCCAATGCCGAGGTACTCCCAGCCCTGCTCTCGTAGCCGCTTTGGATCATACTGATTACGACCATCGAAGATCATCTTGCTGCGCATAATGCGCTCCATCGCGAGAAAGTCAGGCTGACGGAACATGTTCCATTCAGTCATCAAGACCAATGCATCTACGTCCGTCACCGCCGCATACTGGTGATCGCACAATGTAATCACCTCACCAAACCAAGTCTCTGGCAACTCCCGCTGAATCGTCTCCATGGCCACGGGGTCATAGGCTTGAACGCGCGCACCGCGACCAACCAACTCACGCATCAGTACGACTGACGAGGCTTCTCGCACATCGTCAGTCCCAGGCTTAAATGCCAGACCCCAGAGACCAAAACAACGTCCGGTCAGATCCTCTCCAAAGCGCTCGACAATACGCTCGACCAGTCGATACTTTTGCCGTTGATTTCTATCCTCTACCGCCTGCAGCACAATGGGATCGAATTCGACCTGTGCAGCCATACTCAGAATCGCTTTCACATCCTTCGGAAAACAACTCCCGCCGTAGCCCGCGCCGGGGAAAATGAAGCTGAAGCCAATCCGTGGATCCGACCCAATTCCCTTGCGCACGTTCTCGACATCGGCACCGAGGCGCTCGCACAAGTTCGCCATCTCATTCATGAATGAAATCTTGGTCGCAAGCATCGCATTCGCCGCGTACTTGGTCATTTCCGCATCACGAACGCCCATGAACATCAGCTTATCTCGCGTCCGACTAAAGGGTTCATAGAGCTCTGCGAGCAGCGCCCGCGCTTGACTTGACTCGGTCCCAACCACGACACGATCCGGCCGCATGAAGTCCTCGACCGCTGCACCCTCTTTTAAAAATTCGGGGTTACTGACGACATCGAATGGAATCGATACACCCCGCTCACGCAACGCTTCTGCAATGGCCGAATGCACCTTTTCTGCAGTCCCGACTGGGACCGTTGATTTATCTGCGATCACCAAATACTCAGTCATCTCACGACCGATCCCAGAGGCGACGTCGAGGACATACCTTAGATCTGCAGACCCGTCCTCACCTGGCGGCGTTCCTACGGCGATAAATGCAATCTGACATCCGTTCAAGGCTTTCGCCAAATCATCGGTAAATTCGAGAGCTCCACGTGCAAAATTTCGGGTAACCAACTGATCTAACCCCGGCTCGTAGATCGGGATCTCACCTCGGTTTAGGCGCGCTAACTTCTCAGTGTCGACATCCACACAGACCACGTGATTGCCCATTTCGGCAAAGCATGCGCCGGTCACAAGCCCGACATACCCTGTTCCAATAACTGCTAACTTCATCCTGACTTACGGTCCAGTCTTGTAAAAACGGTCATAACAAAAATTTGTGGCCTCAACGAATACATCGATTGATCCACAATCAAATCGCCGACCAGAAAACCGATAGGCCAGCACGCACCCATCTTGTGCTTGCTGACGTAGGGCATCGGTGATCTGAAGCTCTCCGTTCTTTCCGGGAGACGTGCCTCGCAAGACATCAAAAATATCCGGCGTAAGAATATAGCGGCCAATGATGCCCAAATTACTTGGCGCCTCTTCGCGCGACGGCTTCTCGATCATCTCTGTGATTCGATACACGCCCTCCTTGAGCGGCTCGCCAGCCACCACGCCATATCGATGAATGTCCTCATCAGGCACCTCTTCGACCGCGACAATCGAACAGCGAAACTGCTTAAACAGCTTCACCATCTGGGCCAACACCCCATCACCCTCAGCAATACACAGATCATCGGCTAACACCACCGCAAATGGCTCGTCCCCGATCAAGGTTTCACCGGTCAGGATGGCATGCCCCAAACCCATCATTTCCTTTTGTCGGGTGTAGGAGAATTCACACTGATCAATCAACGCACGAGTGCCACTGATCAGGTCCTCCTTGCCAGTCCCCCGAATTTGATCTTCAAGCTCATAATTTTTATCGAAGTGATCTTCAATGGCTCGTTTTCCACGGCCTGTCACAAATCCGATGCGAGTCAGGCCAGCTGCCACGGCTTCCTCGACCCCATACTCAATCAAGGGCTTATTCACGATCGGGAGCATCTCTTTGGGCGAAGATTTCGTTGCCGGTAAAAATCGAGTGCCGTATCCGGCAACCGGGAACAAGCATTTATGAATCATGAAGGATCCTTCGTCACATAACCGTCATTAAATCGTCACACGTTACCATCGGATTGTGACGAATCCATGTCGATTGT
>RFUY01000137.1 GCA_009922705.1 Gammaproteobacteria bacterium | reverse complement strand
TCTCTGTCTTCTTGGAAGAGGTTTTGAGGAATGAGATTGACCTGTGTGACGCTCACTGTGGGTGGGTGGTTCTGTGTGTTGCCAGTGAGTTGTATTTCGATGTGGCCTGTTGTTGACACTCCATGTTGGTCGCTGACCACGATCGGGATATGGAGTGTTTGTGATTGCCCGGGTGGCAGCGGCGGCAGTTGGGATTGAGTGGGATCAAAACTCCAATGCCCACTCTGATCAATCTGAAAGCCACTCAAGCCGTGCGGGAAGAGATTGGGATCCAGAGCTCCCAGGGCAAAGCTCAGTTGATCGTGTGCGTCAGGATCATTCGCATGGACATCGCCAGAGGCACTGGGATGACTTTGGCTCATGTCAACGGTGGCAGAGCTCACACCGGTGATGACTGGTGCATCGTTGGTGCCAGTTACATTGATGACTAGCTTTTGTTGAACGACACTGCCATCGCGTTCGTGCAAAGTAAATGTCTCTTGCACAACCTGGCCTTGGTCAAGTGCATCAAGCTTCTGATTGTGTGTGAATAGTTCGTACTGATAGTGGCCATCTGGTTGCAACTTCAGCACGCCGTATTGGCCCATTAACCCGTTTTCCCCCGCAAAGCTATGCTGCCCGTCATCCACGTCCTGAAGGATCACCTGGCCACTGCATTGGCGCTGTGTCGCATCGGGATCATCCTCCGTTACGTTCTTCACTGCTCCCATCTGCAATTGTCCTGGATCATCCAAGCCATTGATCGTGATTTTCTGCTGATAGCGAGTGCCATCAGTGGTCTCTACCCAGACCAAGTGATGCTCGCTGCTCCCTGCATTGAGGTGTTGTAATTTGGCGTAGTCAGGTGTGAAATTCCAGTGACCATTGGAGTCAATCCTGAAGACACCCACGTTTGGAATGGTGGTCGCACCTGCTTTGAATCCAATTATTTGATGTGTGTTTGCATCCAAGGCCTGCAGTTGACCACTTCCCTCTCCTGAAGCCGGAAGATTCGGGTTGATCTGGCTTGGATCAAGGTCTTCGTAGGCATCCTGATGCTGAAGATCTTGAATCAGCGCTGCTGGGCTGAGCCCGCTCGGTAAGCTTGGATCAAAGTGGAACGATGCGATAGCCGTGTTGCCTGCATCTTGACCATCCGTCAGTTGATATTGGATATTGATATGGCCAACAGTCTGATAGTTTGGATTCGGCTCGAAATGGTAATGACCATTGCCTAGCTCTTTTATTGAACCTTGACTTGCTGGCACAGTGGGAATCCCAGTCAAACCAATCAATGCATTTGGGCTATCCACATCGTTACTGCCTGCGATCAGATCCTTGGCAGTAAAGTCAAATCCTCCACTGCCTGTGCTACCTAGCCAATGATTGATCGCATGGGGTGCATCATTGACGGGGTCAACCTGTAGGTTGACAGCACTTGCTACCTGTTCTTTGCCATCCGTTACCAAGAATTGGATCTGAACTGTTCCACTAAAGTTGTGTGCGGGTACAAACTCATAGTTGCCCTTGCCATCCTGAACTAATTGTCCGGCATGTTGGAGTTCAGCTGCAGTGTGACCTGGCCAGTTGAGCTTTGCTCCGATCACATGCAAATTTGATTGATCGGCTGTATCAGGATCTTGTGCCTGAATATGATTGAGGAGGTCTTGATTGTTGAAATGAAGGCTTCCACTCCCTGCACCACTGCCGTGGATCCAAGTGTCGGGGTCATGGCTACCTCCATCCTCTTGCCCGGTTGCTAAGGGTTTGGTCACGGTTTGCACGGTGGGTGCATCGTTGCGACCCTCCACCTGGATGTGATATTCAACCTTGACTGGATTCTGATTGCCATCGCTCACTAGCAGAATCACTTTCTGGTCGACGGTTTCTCCTGTGGCAAGGTAACCATATTGCGAGGGATCAAAACTCCAGCTGCCATCAGGATGAACTGTTAGACCGGGAATCGGGGGATTATTCGGATCAACGCTGAATTTGGGAGTTTCACCTTGATCGATGTCAGTCGCGTGGAAATGGCCAGATTGGACGCCTCCATCTTCATTGGTGATCAGATCTGCGATGGGATCAACGACAGGAAGATCGTCGGTTCCTCGGATTTGGATGGTCACTGTGTGGGTGGTGCCATCTGCCGATTGCACCTCGAAGGTGTCAGTCAGTTGTTGCCCGGCCGCTAACTGATTGACAGCTGGATTCGCACTATCGAGCTCATAAACCCATTTGCCAGTGCTGTCAATGTGTGCAGTGCCATAATGATTGGCCGACAAAATAGTTGATTGGCCCCTGAAGTGATCTTCGCCCTTGTCAACATCTGACACCTGCAGTTGGCCGCTGCAGCTGCTGTCAGTTCCTTGATTGACTTCGGTAACCGTGTGGTCTTTTGCTTTGTCTGTAATAACTGCTACGTCTTGTACGCTCTTTACTTCTACTGACGCCGTCTTGGTCACTGTCTCCCCAGAGGGGTCCTGCACTTTGAATTGAATCTGAACTTTTTGGCCGGCATGGTCTTGACTGTTCCAATTTGCTGCAGGTTGGAATATCCAGGCTTGAGTTGCCTGGTCAAAACCCAGGCTCCCTAGTCCTGGGTCGGTCAGCATCACGCTGCCTGGCACGATGCTCAAATGCCCAATATCTGGTTGGTCGACGTCATGAGCTCTGCTATTGCTAAGTAAATCGTTCTCGGTGAAGCTCAGTGATGTGTCTTCGTCGATTGCATTGAAGCTGAAACTCGAGGCGGTCGGTCTGTCGTTGACCGCGTTCACATGCATCGAGGCCTGGAATGTTGTTGCCGAGATTCCATCATCCACCTTGAGTGCTAAGGCGATGCCATTGCCTTGGTGTTCGTCGCTGTTCCAGTTGACTGGGAGACGAATAAGGTATTGTCCGTTTCCAAGTGGGGTGATCTGACATCCCGTCGTTGAGCTGGTCAGATCCGTGATGTGTAGGTGAGTGTTCTTATCGACGTCTTGGATCCCCAGTTGTTTGAGAAGCTCGGTTTCGGAAATTGTAACTTTCTGGTCTTCATTGACAGCTTGGAGATCCTTGTTCAGGGCTGTAGGGTTGTCGTTCTCTCCTGTCACGCGTAGGCTCAGATGCTGAATGGGCGATGTGGCCTGGTGCTCATCAACTGCCATCACGTAGATGTTGAGATCCTTGTGCTCTCCGGGGTTCAGGCTCTGGTAGGTGGAATCCGTTGGGACAAAGCTCCAATCGCCGGTCTGACTGTTGAAGTGGAAGCCGACTGGTGCAGCGCAGGGGTGTCCATTCTGGTCAACCAGCTCGTAATGGAGCACAGCTTGATGGTCAACATCCTGGCCTTGGATATGGCCACTCAGGCCGTTTTTGTTGTCTTCGCTGACTGTTTGAATTGCAGGTGAAACATGGAGTGTCGGTGCATCATTGCTGCCCTGAATGAGGATCGTGAACTGATGGCTGGTTCCATCCTTGCTGTGCACCGTGATCTGCTCTGCAAGCTTTTCCGTAGGGTTCAAGGCATCGACTTGAGGATCACTGCTTCCACTCTTCAGTTGATAGCTCCAAGTTCCGTCGGGCCTTATGACCAGAGTGCCGTGGTTGCCTTGAATCGTTTCGGCGATGAATAGGCCTTCGTTCTTATCGGGGTCTACAATCTTTAGTTGTCCGCTGACACTTCTGCTGAGATCCTCAATGGCGGTTTGCTGGGGGCCATCGGTGAAGACAGGTTTGTCTGCCCCTCCATTGAGATTAATGCGCCAATCGTGGCTGGTTACTGAGCTTCTGTGTTGGTCAGTGACGGTCATTCGGAAGTCTTCATGCTGATGCTCGCCGTGATGGAGTGATTCCACCTTTGCATGGTCGGGTATGTATTCATATGCACCCGTTTTGCTGTTTAGATAGGCGGTTCCGTAGCTCCCTGTCCTCATCTGGTCAAAGTGGGCACCATTGTGGTCATAGCTGCCGCTCTGGCTCCCTTGGATTCCGTAGACGAGTCTTTGCTGCTCGTTGTCGTCAAAGTCTTGGCTCTGCAGATTGCCACTTAAGCCACTTGTTTGTTCTTGATTCTCCTGGCCTTGTCCTTCCAGTTCTGTGATTACCCCTCTTGTGATTGCATTCAGCGTCGGCTTGTCGTTGGTGCCAGTGAGATGGATGGTGAGGAGTTTCTGTTGGGATGCGCCTTGTGAATCAGTGACCTGGAGG
>RFUY01000136.1 GCA_009922705.1 Gammaproteobacteria bacterium | reverse complement strand
ATGACGAGATTCGGGCAAGCGATTTAATTGTGATCGATATCGATGGGAATCCTGTGTCCTCGAGCGATTGGCCGGTCAACCAAGCAGGCTACGTGATCCATTCCACGATCCACAAAGCGCGCCCCGATTTACACTGCGTGTTGCATACCCATGAGCCATACTCGCAAGCGCTCTGCGCCGTCGAATCGCCTGTCATTCCAGTCACCCAGGAAGGCTGCCAGTTCTATGAGCGAGTTGGCTATCACCCCTTTGAGGGGATTGTACTTGACGGGTCAGAGGGACCGCGTCTTGTAAAGGCTCTCGGAGAACACCACCACACGCTAGTCCTCAAGAATCACGGTTTGATCACAGCTGGGCCCTCGCCCACCTGGGCCTTTGTCCGCCATCATGCATTTATTCGCAACGCGCACGTTCAGCTGACAGCCATGGCCGCCGGCTCGCTGACTCTGATCGATCCTGAGGTCATGGCCAAGACCCGAGAGCAGTTTGAGGGTGGAAGTGCACAGGCCGGTGCCAAAGAACGCCATCCTGAATGGCCTGCGTTATTACGCCTCATTGATCGACGCGATCCGACTTGGAAACAGTGATCGCAAGGCTCTAGAGGTCTAACACCAAGCGATTCGAGAGCGCCCGGGAGCAGCAGACAGCGATGAGTCTGTGGCTGCTACGCTCTTCTGGCGTCAAAAAAGTGTCGCGATGATCCACCTGACCCTCAAGTACCGCTGTCACACAGGTCCCGCAAATGCCTTCTTCACAGGCATAAGGCACATCGATCCCACTCCGCTCAAGTGCAGCCAAAATAGTTTCGTCCTCGCCAACCTCAACCGTCACACCAGACTGCACGCAATCGACCACGAGGCCAGCACCGCCTGTTTGCAGATCCTCTTGACGAAAGCGCTCGACGAACAGCTGCTCTCGCGAACCACGTGCGTCCAAAAGCTGCTCGAGTGCCGTGAGATATCGTGCAGGACCACACGCATAAATCGCAGCCTCGGGCGATACCGAACTGAGTGCCTGCGCCAAATCCAGGCGTTGCCCACGGGACGCATCATGCACGAGTATGGTTCCCCCCCAAGGCTTCGAAGCCAAGTCATCGAAATAGGCCGCTTGGCTCTGTGCGCGAACACTGTAGTGAAACACTACGGACAGGCCCTGAGCCCACGCTTGATCCGCAAGACTGATTAACGGCGTCACACCGATTCCAGCCGCAAAAAAGACGGCGGTCGGTGCCTGAATTGGTCGAAATGTCGTTTTAGGCGCAGAGATGGTCAACTGATCGCCAAGCCCAAGCTGGGTGTGCAGATACTCAGAACCGCCTCGAGAGGCCGACTCCCGAAGCACTGCAATCTCAAACTGCTGAGGCGTTTGGCAGGGGACCAGTGAATACGACCGAACCAATCCATTCGGTAATGACAGATCAAGATGCCCCCCCGGAGGAAAGTCTGTGGATATTGCCACCTCGGGTTGCAAGCGAATCTGCCGGATCCCAGGCGCAATCTCTGCAATATGAACAACAGTCGCCTTAGGCATGTGCGACCTCCCCGGCAGACGCCTGTTCCGCATCCCATAATTTTTGAATGAGCCGTCGAGACTGTACCCCACCAGCATCGATATCGAGCATTAACAGCTTCCGCGTTGGATTGAGATCCAGCGACCGTTGCTGGGCCTCAAGAATCGCCAAATCCTCAGCAAAGATGGCACCCTGACCCGAACGGACCGCCTCTGTCACCGAGGCATCCTCGACCGCCCAGGTGCGTGCCATTCCCCAAAAATACCAATGACTCGTCGGTGTCTCCGGCGTCATAAAGTCCACAACCACAGCACGGACTTTGGCCTCGTCTGGCGCGTCCATCCCACCATTGCCTGCAAGCGCCACACCGACATCAATCATTACATGGCTGGGCGCGTGGAACTGGCAGACTTGCCAGCGATCAACGAGAGACTCAGGGTCTAAACCACGCTGCTCCATGGCCATTTGCCAAAATGGGGGAGCCTTCACGTTCTCCATGACGCGACTGGTGACAACCGTCTCATCGATCACCTTGGTTCGCACTGGCTGTTCATCGATTTCCCGTTGACCAATACTGGATGCGTGCACATAGGTCTCGTGGGTGAGGTCCATCAGGTTATCAATCATGAGTCGGTAATCCGCACGAACATGATACAGACCACCCCCATACGCCCACCCTGGATCCGTTGCCCAGTTAAACTTAGGCAATGCCTCAGGGTCTGCGAGCGTTGGCTCACCAGGCCACACCCAAATAAACCCATAACGCTCAACCGTCGGAAAGTGACGATTGCAGGGAAAGCTATGTACGCGCTGCTTCGGCATCGAGGCCACCGACCCATCTGCAGCTAGGCGCAAGCCATGATAGCCACACACCAACTGCCCAGAATCAACAAACCCGAGTGACAGCGGTGCACCACGGTGTGGGCAAAAGTCCTCAACAGCCGTCACAACACCTAGCGCATCACGAAAAAAAACCATCGGCTGCTCCAGCAATGTTCTGGCGAATGGTCGATCAGCCACATCGTCAGGACGACACGCGACGTACCACTGATTCTTCAAAAACATCACCAACTCCCAGACCTAAATTGTGTACAATAATGAACATATTGTGCATTTAATTGGGGCAATACCGCAATATTGGATACATTTGACCCTAAGACCGCATCACCAATGTTGGACTGGTGATCTTTCGTCAGAGAGCGTTTAATGTGTGACCATGAGCCAAACCAGTCACAAAATCTTGAATACACTGCGGCAGATGATTGTCTCTGGCGAACTTCCGCCTGGGATGAAACTCGCGGAAATTCCGACCGCAGAGATGCTCGGCGTGTCCAGGACACCGATTCGCAGCGCCCTAGCAACATTGGCCCAAGAAGGGTTACTCGAACGGATTCATCAGCGTGGATTTCATGTTCGACACATCTCCAAGGAAGAGCTGGTGGGTGCCGTTGAAGTTCGCAGTGTGCTAGAAGGCTTGGCGGCACGCCAAGCGGTCGAATCCGGACTCTCAGCGGCCGTCTTGGATCAATTACAAGCCTGCTTAGACCAGGGCGATCAGCTGTTTGTCAAAGGGCATATCACGGAAGAAGACATCGCTCACTACCATGACATCAACAAACGATTTCACGCCACCATCATCGCTGCCAGTGGAAATCCTGCAATCGAGCCTGCGCTGGCCCGAAACGAGCACCTGCCATTCGCGTCACCCAATGCCATCCGCTTTGATCGGCACGCACTCGATCGTGAATACCAGCGATTTGCCTACGCACACCAACAACACCACACCGTCGTTGATGCCATGCGCCGAGGCCAGGGGGCCCGGGCAGAAGCGCTGATGCGTGAGCATGCGCACGTGACCATTCGGTATGTGGATGTCGACGACTTAACTCACCTGCCGGACACCGTCAATTAAGGAGCGATGGACATGGACTTAATCCACCTAGATCAACCCTATCGGAATACCCCGTTTGAGGGACAGCACCTGAAAACACGCCCGCTCGCCGCCGCGCTCGGGGCAGAGATCCTTGACACCGATGTGCGATCCCTCTCAGAAGAGGCCTTCCAGGAGCTGCAGGCCGCGTTGTTTCATCACAAGATGGTCTATCTCCGGCATCAGTCCCTCACACCCGAGGATCAAGCGCAATTTACACTTCGGTTCGGAGAGTTTGGGACAGACGCTTACACCACAGGGCTGCCGGGCTATCCAGATGTGCAGCCGGTGGTCAAAGAAGCCCAGACCAAATCGAAGATGATTTTTGGCGGTGGCTGGCACACGGACTCGGCGTTCTTGGCAGAGCCACCCTCCATCAGTCTGCTGTATGGGGTTGAGATCCCGCCCTACGGTGGCGATACGACTTGGTATAACAGCGTCTTAGCGTACGAAAGTTTAACACCCGCGATGCGTGCAATGCTGGCCCCACTGAAAGTCCACATGTCTGGAATCAAGGTCGTGAGCTCCATGCGTAAACTTGCCAAGGAAGCCGGTGACATGGATGCCATGGGGGATATTCAACTTGAGCTCGATATCCAAGCGATGATTGATGGCCACTACCACCCACTGGTGCGCCGGCACCCTGTTAACGGTGAGATCGCCCTGTACTGTGATGATGTGTATGCCCAAGGCATCGAGGGCATGACAGAGTACGAAGCGCGACCACTCCTTGATTTCCTCGTCGCTCACATCACTCAAGAAATCTTCTGCTGTCGGCTACGTTGGGAGCCGAACATGTTAGTGCTCTGGGA
>RFUY01000135.1 GCA_009922705.1 Gammaproteobacteria bacterium | reverse complement strand
TGAAACTGGCTGAGGTGCCCCAAACTTTCCGCTGGATCCATCGGCACCCCAATCTCCTCCCTTACCTCGCGAATGACGCAGGCTAAGCTCGAGGCGTCCATCGGCTCATGCTTGCCACCAGGCAGGGAGACCTCACCGGCGTGCGCACGTAAATGTGCAGCCTTCACGCACAACACCAGCGAGGCCGGATCCCCGGACAGGATCAGTGCCACCGCGGCATCACCTTCTCGTCGACGGGGCAACTGTCGCGGTGAGAGCTCTGTCAAGGCGCGCTGAATACGCTGTTTCGTCATCTCCATTGCCGTAGTATAGAGAGACAGCGAAGGAGACTCCCAATGAATTTCTGTCCCAACTGCGGATCTAAAACGCATCGCCGTGTCCCAGAAGGCGACAACCGTCCCCGCGATATCTGCGACGCCTGCGACACCATTCATTATCAAAACCCGAAAATCATCGCCGGCTGCGTGGTGCTGCACCAACAGAAGGTGCTGCTGTGTCGTCGTGCCATTGAGCCACGCGCGGGACTGTGGACGCTGCCTGCCGGGTTTATGGAAAACGGAGAAACGGTGGCACAAGCAGCTCTTCGCGAAACCTGGGAAGAAGCGCGCGCGACGCCCACCCTGCAGCAGCTTTACGTAGTGACCTCCATCCCAGCGATCAGCCAGGTCTACATGCTGTACCTCGCGTTCCTCGAGGCGCCCAAATTCGCTGCGGGCCCCGAGAGCCTTGAGACTGCATTATTTTCCATGGAGGAGATTCCGTGGGAGACCCTTGCCTTTGGAACCGTTCGTGACACGTTAATGCATCTGAAAGCAGATCTTGCCCAGGGGAGTTTCCAATTGCATACCGTCGACCGCGAAGAAACCAATATTCCAGCGCGCGTTTAGCGGACCGGCCATTCAAGACGAATCAATTCAAAAGCCGGCTCCTCGTATGGGTGGGCCGAGCGGAGCGCGTCGATCACTGCCGTTTTGCCTCGATCCGCCATTCCGCAACTTGGGTCACCTCTCCGCGCTGACCGATGGCGGGATTTGCCGTTTCAGAGGGTCGAAACTGTCCGGTACCCAGTGTTTGCCAGGCGCACTCCGAATAGGCCCCTAAGTGCCCAGCACCGGCCGCAAAAACGGCGTCTTTCACCGCCGCTTCAAACCCTTGCGGCACATACATTACTAACTTCAACATGGCCTTCTCCAGTTGGTGCGTTGCACCAGCTCACCCTGTTTTGTCCAGCCCATACGCTGGATTCATCAAAAACCTAGACAGAACTAAAATTAACAGAAAAAACAGCATGGTTGGCTTGAAAGAAATGTACAAAATTGAAAAAAATGAGTTGACGGAATCGCGTCGAACCGACATTGTCTAGGACGGAAATTGGACAACCGAGTGACTACGGATAGTTTGGAGGTCAACACGCATGTTGGTACTGACACGAAAAATCGGTGAAAAAGTTATGATCGGGGATGAGGTCACTGTGACCATTCTCGGACTGTTTGGGAATCACGTTCGATTAGGCATCAACGCCCCAAAAACCGTCGAGATCCACCGCGAAGAGATCTACGTCAAGATCCAAGACGAAAGTGGCGTCTCAGACGCAAATTCAATTGCGGTCGGGCAATAACCGACTGGTTCCTAGTACACCTGCCGTGTAGGCTTGTCTGCTCCTCATACACGGCAGGTTAGTTAGTGCGTTTACTCCCTCGGTTTCTCCTCGCGGCCGCGATTATTGGCATCGGTCTCGGCGGATTTTTCTTTCTGAATCAATCCAAGCCGACCGTGACTCCCTTGGTCGTCGTGCCGACAACATGGCGTGTCGCGGCAACGACAATCCAAGTCCAGCCAGAACACCCAGAATTCCGGGGGTTTGCCACTGTAGAGAACCCTCGCCAACAGCTCATTACGAGCCCATTGGCTACGCGGGTCACCGAGGTGTTCGTGGCGAATGGTCGTCGTGTGCAAACAGGGGATCCGCTCCTGGCACTGTATCTTCCGGATGCCGAGGCCCGCCTCCATCAAGCGCTTGCAAGCTTGGCAGATATCCAAAGTCAGCTTAACCAGCGCACCATCGCTGACGACAAGGATCAAGCCGCCCTCGCCCTAGATCGCGAAGCGCTCGCCTTACTGGAGGCGAAACGGGAACGCCTCACTGATCTCCGTGCCCGCGGATTAGCCTCTGATGAACAGCTGGAAACCGCGCGGCAGGCTGTCGTTGGACAACAACTGCAAATCAATCGACGCGAACTCACCCTTGCAACCAGTCGTGAGACCCGGGCAACCCTCCTCGCCCAGCGGACACGCATCGATGCCGACGTTGCACTTGCACGTGAAGATTTAAAGGCCATGCAGCCGACCGCAGGGGCGACAGGGGTGATTGCACACTTGGCGGTGACGCCTGGAGATCGCGTCAGTGCAAACCAAACTTTGATGCGATTAATCCCGGATAGCGGCTACGAATTACGGCTGTCTGTCCCACAAACCGTCGTTCAAGCGGTGCAAGCCGCGCTTGCGACCAATCAAGTCATCGAGGGTCAGACGCACACTGGGCAACCACTGACCGTTGATCGGATCGCTGGACTCGTCAATGCACGGACCGGCGCCGTCGATCTATACGCAACACTCAAGCATTCAGATCAGCATCCAGTCCTCGGTACGGTGTTGCCTGTTCGGCTGGTGCTCCCGGCGCGTCCTGATCTCGCTGTGCTTCCAACCGATGCCCTGTATGGGGGAAATACGATCTACCGAATTCGGGACAATCAGCTCGAGGCAATCGAAGTAACGACCTATGGGCAACGCGATGGAACCACGGGCACGGAAATTCTAGTGGCCAGCCCAGCGTTACGGTCCGGCGATCAAGTCTTAATTTCCCGACTCCCTGCAGCGATGACGGGGTTACAGGTTGAGGTCGTGGAATGAGCGGACTCGTCCGAACCTTCGCCAGCCATCGGGTCGCTGCGAATCTATTGATGGCGCTCATGATCATCGCAGGTCTGTTGGGGGTTGATCGTCTTCGGACACAATTTTTCCCCAGTTTTGAGATCGATGTCATTACCGTACAAACCGCCTGGCCAGGGGCCACTGCGGAAGACGTTCAAGAAGGTCTCACCATTCCAATCGAGAATGCAGTCTCTGAGCTCGCGGTGATCGACTCAACCCAAGGGGTCAGTCAATTTGGGCTCTCGACCTTCCGACTTGAATTGACCGAAAACGCAATTGTGTCGCAGGCCTTAGATGATGTTGAGCAAGCAATTGCGCGGAATGTCACACTCCCTGAAGGCGCCGAAACACCCTCTGTTTCGATCATCACACGCTATGAGGACATTGCCAGTCTCCTGCTAACGGGTCCATTTACACCGATTGAGCTCCAGCAGTTGGCCTATCAGGCTGAGCAAGAACTCCTGGCAAGAGGCGTTAAGAAAGTGGACTTTCGCGGTCTTCCAACACGCGAGATCCAAATCGAAACCTCAGCGCAGACGCTTGCACAGATGGGTGTCAGTCTCGATACGCTGGCAGACGCGATCCTAAGCCAATCGCGCGATTTGCCTGCAGGGACTGCCGGGCGCGCCGACGGTGAACGGCAGCTCCGGAGCCTTGAGCAAGGGCGATCGGTCATCGATCTTGGTCTAACCCGACTCACCTTTAGTGATGACCCCTTGGGCGTTCAAGTCAAAGACATCGCGACCATTCGGGATATGGCTGACCCCAAAGCACCGTATCTCAGTTTTCGTGGACAACCCGCGGTTGAACTCATCCCACAGCGGACTGAACGCGACGACACGCTCACTATGGCGAAAATCACCACAGCTTGGGTCGAAGACGCGCGGCAACGATTGCCGGTTGGCGCAGAATTACTCGTCCTTGATGAACGCTGGCAATACCTAAATGACCGGATTCAATTGCTCCTCGAAAACGGCCTGACCGGGCTCTTGTTCGTCGTCATCATCCTGTATCTGTTTTTGAACCAACGCGTGGCATTTTGGGTCACGCTTGGGATTCCCGTGTCCTTTTTGGCAACACTGGGCATCCTGTGGATGGTGGGAGGCACCATTAACATGATCAGCTTATTTGGCATGATCATGGCACTTGGGGTGATTGTCGATGACGCGATCGTCGTTGCAGAAGACACACTGACACTCTACCAGTCGGGACAAACGCCGCTCGACGCCTCACTGAATGGTTCCGCACGAATGCTAGCCCCAGTGATGTCATCAAGCCTCACCACCATCGCTGCCTTTTCCCCGTTATTGATGGTCGGCGGGGTGATCGGTGC
>RFUY01000134.1 GCA_009922705.1 Gammaproteobacteria bacterium | reverse complement strand
ATCCCCATTGACGGCCGTTCTTGAATTTCGAATACTCGCGTTTCCGAGCGTGAGCGGCGTCCCCAGACCACCGAACGCAATGGACTCTTTGGCTATTTAGGTTGAGGACTCTGTGGTTCGCCCTCCAGTGATGCGACGTTCCCGTTGGGAACCTCGGTCCCTTCCTGTTAGCCTTGTCGGTCTCAGACGGTGAGATACCCAACCCACAAGGTGATATGCATGAAAAATTTGTCACTTGCACTGTTCCTCGCGTCCTGTTCGACAGTGGCTTTGGCCTCTGGAACGGTCAATATCTACAACTGGTCCGATTACATCGCCGAAGACACGATTTCGAAATTCGAGTCGGCGACGGGCGTCAAGGCTAACTACGATGTTTTTGACACCAACGAGTTGCTTGAAGCGAAGCTTTTAGCAGGCTCTTCAGGGTATGACGTCGTGGTTCCCACCGGGAACTTCTTGGAGCGTCAAATCCAAGCCGGCGTGTTCCAGAAATTAGACAAGTCCAAATTGCCAAACCTGGCCAATATGGATGCGGACATCATGAAAATTGTGACCCAACATGACCCCGACAACGCCCATTCGGTGGTGTATATGTGGGGAACCACGGGTCTCGCTTACAACCAGAAGGCAATTGCCGAGCGGATGGCGGATGCGCCAGTCAACAGCTGGGACATGATCTTCAAGCCAGAAATTGCCTCGAAGTTTGCGGATTGTGGAATCGCCATTCTCGAGTCTCCCTCAGACATGATGTCGACCGCGAAAAATTATCTGGGGATCGACCCAAATAGCGAAAATGCAGACGATCTGAAACGTGCTGAAGATCTCTGGAAAGGTGTCCGTCAGTACGTCCGCTATTTCCATGCGTCGCAATACATCAATGATCTGGCAAATGGCGACATCTGCGTTGCGGTTGGATACTCGGGTGACCTTCTCCAGTCACGCGATCGCGCTGCAGAGGCAAACAATGGGATCGAAATCAGCTACGTGATTCCTTCAGAGGGTGCCGTGGTGTGGTTTGATTTGATGGCGATTCCCGCTGATGCGCCAAACCCTGACGCTGCGCACGCGTTCATCAACTTTGTGATGGATGCTCAGATTTCTGCCGACATCACAAACTATGTGTTTTACGCCAATGCGAATGCGGCCTCCACAGCCTTGATTGATCCAGAAGTCACGGCTGACCCTGGCATTTATCCGCCAGCCGAGATGAAGCCGAATCTGTTTGCGTTGCGTGCACACAGCGCCCGTTACGATCGACTGCTGAATCGCAGTTGGACCAGTATCAAGACAGGTCAGTAAACCATGAGGGGGCATCGCCCCCTCCCTGTTCCAAAGGGGGCTTGAATGGTCTCGACATCTCTCGTTGCAACGAAGCCTTGGCAGGATCCGGATGCGGTGCCCTTTATCGAATTCCGGGATGTCTCGAAATCGTTCGATGGGGTCCCGGCTGTCCGCAACGTAAACCTTGAGATCTATCGCAAAGAGCTGTTTTGTTTGCTTGGCGGGTCCGGCTCAGGAAAAACCACGCTACTGCGCATGCTCGCAGGCTTTGAACGGCCAACAGAGGGATCTGTGTGGATTGATGGTGTCGATGTGACCGCACTACCGGCCTATGAACGGCCTGTGAACATGATGTTCCAGTCATACGCCTTATTCCCGCACATGACGGTCTTCGACAACATCGCCTATGGCTTGCGTCGCGATGGGATGCCTAAAGCCGAGATCCAGGAGCGGGTCGAAGAGCTCTTGCATCTGGTTCGGTTACAGACCTTCGGGAATCGAAAGCCGCATCAATTGTCTGGGGGGCAACGTCAGCGGGTGGCGTTAGCGCGGGCACTTGCGAAACGTCCGAAGGTGTTGCTGTTGGATGAGCCGCTTGGGGCGTTGGACAAGAACCTACGGGAAGACACACAGCTTGAGCTGATTAAGATTCAAGAGTCGTTGGGGGTGACCTTTATTGTCGTGACCCATGACCAAGAAGAAGCGATGACGCTGGCGACCCGCATCGGGGTCATGAATGAGGGTGCTTTGGTGCAAACAGATGAGCCCCATACCCTCTATGAATACCCGAACTCACGGTTCGTCGCGGATTTCATTGGAGACATCAACCTCTTTGATGGTGTCGTGACTGAGTCGACCGACGCACTTGTCCGCTTCGCGTCGTCAGAAATTGACGCTGAGATTGTGATCCCACTGGGGCTTGGAACGCCAGTGAACCAATCACTTTGGTATGCGATTCGCCCGGAAAAAATGCGGCTGTCGCGTGAGCCTGTGAACCAAGATGGCAACCAGGTGGCCGGTGTCGTCCATGAGATCGCCTATCTCGGTGATTTTTCAGTGTACTGGGTGGATTTGGACAACGGATTTCGGCTGAGAGTGAGCCGCCCCAACATTTCTCGGGTAGATGCCTTTGGTGAAGCCTGGGGTGAGCGAGTCTACGTCTCGTGGGATGGCGAGGCTGGTGTGGTGCTCGCGCGGTGAACTGGCGACGTTTTTTCCCGAGGCCTGGGCAAGGCTGGGTCGCCTGGATTCCCACGCTTTGGTTACTGCTGTTTTTCCTGATTCCATTTTTGGTGGTGGCAAAGATCTCGCTCTCAGAGGCTGCCATCGCGATGCCGCCCTACAAACCGATTCTGACCTGGGCCACCGATGGATTGGCCACGTTACGGCTGCAGTTCGGGAATTATCTGTTTCTGCTGGACGACCCCCTGTATCTCTCCGCCTATGGGGAATCCATACAGATCGCCGGGATCTCGACGATTGTAACCCTCTTGATTGCGTATCCAATGGCGTACGTGATTGCGCGTGCCGAAGAGCCTCGACGCACGGCCCTATTAATCTTGGTGATTCTTCCGTTTTGGACGAGTTTTTTGTTGCGTGTGTATGCCTGGATCGGGATCTTGAAGACCAATGGCGTGCTGAATCAAGTGTTGATGAACGCGGGTCTCATCGACGCTCCTCTGGTGATTTTACAAACTGATTTTGCGGTCTATTTGGGGATTGCCTACACCTACTTGCCTTTCATGGTGCTACCGCTGTACGCAACCCTGTCAAAGCTTGATGACACCTTACTCGAGGCGGCAGAAGATTTGGGTGCGACGCCTTGGGTCAGTTTTTGGACCGTCACCTTGCCCTTGACCCTTCCTGGCATGTTGGCGGGGTCACTTTTAGTGTTCGTACCGGCGCTCGGGGAGTATGTGATTCCTGCCTTGTTGGGGGGCAATGACACCTTGATGATCGGGAAAGTCTTGTGGAATGAGTTTTTTGGTAATCGCGATTGGCCGATTGCCTCAGCGGTTGCGATTTGTATGTTGTTGGTCATCGTGGCACCACTGATGTGGCTGCAACGGATTCAGTCGCAGCGAGAGAGCAGCCAATGAGTCTCTCGCGCTATGTGATGCCGAGCTTGGCGGCGCTCGGATTTGGGTTTCTGTATCTCCCAATTCTGAGTCTCGTGGTGTACTCCTTTAACGCCTCAAAACTGGTGACCGTGTGGGGAGGCTTCTCCACAGAATGGTATGCCGCACTGCTCAATGACCCACAAATCCTTGGGGCGGCTTGGCTCAGTGTAAAAATTGCGGCAATGAGTGCCACCATTGCGCTCGTGTTGGGCACGATGGCGGCTTTGACCCTGGTTCGGTTTCGGTGGTTTAGAGGGCGGACTTGGCTGACCGGGATGGTGGCGGCGCCGTTGGTGATGCCTGAAGTCATTACCGGACTGTCATTGCTATTGCTGTTTGTAGCCCTTGAGAGTCTCATCGGGTGGCCCTCTGGGCGCGGGGTTTTGACCATTGTCTTCGCACATGCAACCTTTGGGATGGCGTTCGTCACGGTCATCGTGCAGGCCCGCCTCCGTGATATGGATTTGTCCTTGGAAGAGGCCGCCATGGATCTGGGAGCAAGACCCTTGACCGTCTTTGTGACCGTGACGCTCCCAGTGATTGCGCCTGCGCTGGTCGCAGCGTGGCTACTGGCGTTTACGTTGTCGATCGATGATTTGGTGATCGCAAGCTTTGTCTCTGGACCTGGGTCATCGACACTGCCGATGGTGGTGTTCTCAAAAGTGAGGCTCGGGATCAGCCCAGATGTCAATGCACTTGCGACCTTGATGATTTTACTGGTCGGTTTGGGGGGTGCATTGGCCTTCTGGCAGATTCGCAAAGCGCATCGGCAGGTACAGAGGAACCGCTAGCCGAGATTGTTGGGCGCAATTCAAGCCTTGATGAGGCTCACCCCGTGATTGTGGCGATTTTCCGCAGGCTAACGGCGATGCGAGTAAGCGTATTCCCTGTTAAATCGCATTTTTATGCGCATAAAAA
>RFUY01000133.1 GCA_009922705.1 Gammaproteobacteria bacterium | reverse complement strand
CACTTCACAGCGCCAATGGAGCCCACGGAGAACCCGAGACCTTCCCGAATCAAGTGCCGAATCGGTTGAACCGACTCCACCTCGTGTACGACATTCAGTTCAATGCCAATTTGTTCGGCAAATCCATCGACAAGACGCCGATACTCGAACTGCTCGGATGGCAAAATCAACGGATAATTCACTAAGTCTTCAAACTGGATCTCGTCCGGAATCGGTTCATGGACTGCATTTTTCCAGTAAGTCAGATACAGCGTTTCCCGCCCAAGTGGCTTAAACCGAAGATCTTGATCGTCTGACGGTGCATAACACAACGCCAGATCCAAGCGCCCATCATTCAGCATCTTTGCAAGAGACTCACTGATCGAGTCCCGTAAACGAATCTTAACGCCACGCGCTTCGTGAGCTGCGCCGCCAAGAGCTGACCCGTCCCATGCGTCAGGCCAACCAGCACCGGACCCGAGGGTGTATCCCGGAGATTCTGGAGCTCGTTTTTAATGTAGTGCATCTGACTGATCAGACGCTCTGCATGTTCGGCAAGCTTCAGTCCAGCGGCTGTCGGGGTCACGCCTCGGGCATGACGCGTCACCAGTTCAACACCAATTTCGTCCTCGAGCCGGCGCAGATACAGACCCAAGGCAGGCTGTGCAATGTACAAATGCTTCGACGCTTTGGTGATACTCCGATGCTTAATAATGCCCAAAAACAGACGAAGACTCTTAATGTCCAATGCACAGCTCCTTGTTGCGAGGGTTGTTAGTTGGCCAGGCTACCGTTGTCTTTTGCCAACGCAGCGACCTCAACACCTAAGTAAGTCGTTTTATCACCATATAATAAGGCACTGACATCATCAGGGCCCAGCATTTTCACCAATTGATCAATCGTGCCGAACAGGGGCAACGGAAGCTTCGCACTTTGAGCAAGCTCCATAGCCACATCCATATCCTTTTCTTGCCAGGTGAATCGAGTGTGATCCCAACGCTCCAAAGTGGTGTTCCGCGCAGGGCACTGCAGCAGAATTTCACGCATCCGCTGCGCATCAACGCCATAGCGCTTCGCCAGCGCTAACACTTCAAAGTTTGCGCAACAAGCCGCCCAATGCATCATATTGTTACAGGTCTTTGCTAACTGGCCTGCACCGACGCCACCCACGTGGTGTACCGCACGGCTGTAGCACATCAACACAGGTTCAACGAAAGCCACGTCTTCTTCAGAACCCCCGCACAAGCTGGCCAAGTTACCATCACGCGCGCCTTGCATGCCGAACACCACAGGGGCATCCACAAAGCGCAAACCAGCCGCTTTTGCGCGTTCCGCAAGCGTCCGCATAGTATTCGGATGATTGGTCGCCGCAATGACGATGGCAGAACCCGCCTTAGGATTAGACGCCAAAATCTGATCAACCACGGTGGTGGACTGTGCATCGGAGGCGACGATGACGATAAATACGTCGTGTGCGGGCACCAATGTCGCCATGTCGGTCTCAGTCGCAAGACCAGCCTCTTTGGCCGCGGCAATTTGTTGTGGGTTAATATCAAAACCGGTGACGGGCATTCCCTTGGCATGGATGTGCTTGGCCATCTCCAAGCCCATGGCTCCAATTCCGATTACAGTCGACTTCAACATGCGTGACTCCTCGTCTCTCATTTTCCAGTATCTAAATCGGCTTCGTTGCGCTCGATGCTAAAGCGCAACCGAGTTGCATAATCCAAATCATCCCCTGTCACCCGAATCCAGCGGGCAGGCGGCTCTGGATGACGCGTTGAATGAATCATATGTGGACCAAAAAACATGGCATGCCCCGGCTGCACATTTTGCACGTCATAGGCATCAAGCTCAGCGGGGCCTGGCTGCCCCTGCTCGCCCGTGAGACGATGATAACTGGTCATCTCGGTGAAGCCTTCCACCTGGTAATACAGCGCCCATGATTCGCCATGGTCATGTGGAGCACCCCGCTTGGGACGGTCAGCACCATGCAGCAAAATCTGCATGCCCTGCTTCGGAGTTCCCCAGAGCCTCACTTTAGAGGAGACATCAAGACCCTCAACATAGGCACGAACAGCGGGATCAGAGAGATAATCAGTCACCATTTGTGTCCCTTCGGTCGCCATCGCCGACGCAAAATCGATGCGAGTGAGCAAGCTCAGAAGGTTTTGGGCGAGCTGCGCAGTCTGTTGTTCCATCATGATTTCGGCTCCTGTTATGGTAATTTTGATCAATAATGCATTCCGACTCTCGGAGTGTCCAAAAACGAAATGGTATTGCGGCCTGCGGTGGGACGTTCCCCTCCGAGTCCGAGTGAGGAAACATGCGCACGCTAATTATCGGCCTTGGCCGGATCGGACGACTGGTTGCACGACATCTTCTCAATTCCCCCGAGGCAAATCATTGGGTTGGTGCTGTCGAAATCACAGAGGATGCCGCTCTCTTTGCCTACTTGTTGAACCATGACAGCACCTACGGGCACCTCGACCCGTCTATACAGGCAACCTCCGATTGCCTGATGACAGCCACCGGCCAGCAGATCCCACTCTTCTCATCAGTCGAAGGCGCGTTGGCAGCCTGCTCACCAGATCTCATTATCGAATGCTCCGGTGATCCCCGCATTGCTGACGCGCTCGTCAGGCGGGCCCCAGAGACGCACTGGCGCGTGCTCTTTTCAAGCCAAACTGAGGCCGTCAAAGGAAAGCCAGAGACCTTTGTTTGGGTCGACGGCGTGAATCACACCGATTTCGATCCGAAGTTGCATCGATTTGTGGTCAATCCTGGCTGTTTAAACAATTGTCTGATCCCCACGCTCTCAGCACTGAATGCCACCAACACGATCCTCGCTGGAACCTTCGTGTCGGTCCACAGTGTCACCAGTACCCAGCCGGTCTTGGACCATGTGGCCAAGCATGCGCGCTGGTCGCGCGCTGCATACGATAACCTCATTCCTGCGGGCCATGATCCATCACAATTGATTGCCCGATTCTTCCCGACGCTTGGGCCTCGCTTAATTGGACGGACAGTTCGCGCCCCTGTCTCGCACACAAGCTATGTCACGCTCACGCTTAAGATGGCGTCGGCGCTCACCGTCGAGACTCTTAAAGCGGCGTTCCAGAAGAGTCACATTCCACCCCATGTCTTGGGTATCGATAGCCGACCTCTTGTGAGCAGTGATTACCGCTGTGATGGTCGCTCAGCGATCATTGATGGCACCAGTCTTCGGGTGCTCGAGGACAACACTGCATTTTTCAGTGCGTGGTATAACAATGAATGGGCATTTGCACAGCGGATGACTGACATTCGTTGCACACTTGCCAACCTGTAATCAGACCAAAAGTAAGGATGTAAGGATGTGTGGAGACCTTGAAGGCCAGCATGAGATCGGGAGTTTTCATGACTTTATCCAGTTGGCATTGGACGGGGTCGTAACCGGCCAGGTTCCTGTGAATGCAGAGTGGGCGCGCACTGTTGCCGGCCTACCTCATCAACGCGCGAACAACGAGTTCATGGCGCAGATTTTTCAAATGACACGCGCCTTGGTGAACCAGACCCCCGAATCGCAACAACCGGAACGTATCGCACAATTGGCGCAAGTTCTTGCCCGAGCCAGCGGTGTCTTAGCGGGCCTATTGGTGGACGATGGAAGTTTGCAACGTATCGGATTACATCAGTTCTTGGGCGGTGTAGAGCAGGGTCGCACCATTGAACACGCGCTCACCAACCCGACACACGACCACCCTCATGACCATGATCACGGTCATAGCCATGATGATCACCACCATCACTAAGCCCAGCCAATCTGCGCGCTAGGGGGTAAGAGAATAAATTGATTTAGCAAACCCCCTGACAGAACAAAGCAGAGCTGTATGATCGACTAATAACGACAATAAACACCGAGGCAAGCATGCGAATTTGGGATTCTCTAATCACCGACGACATTCGGGCAATGTACGCGCACTACGGTACGCAGCCACGCTTGGGTAAGAAGCCGGCTCTGTTATTGATTGACCTCTATAACCTGTCATACAAAGGCGGGAATAAACCAGTCAGAGAATTACTAGAGACTAATCCCAGTGGCTGCGGGGAGCATGCCTACAGGGCGATTGCACCGACGCAAACCCTCATTCAGCTGTTTCGGGAAAGGCAGCTACCGGTCATCTATTCAACACGACTCTGGTCCGCGCACAGTGAAGGGGTGCATTCGACGCAACGCCAGCGCAAAGTGCTCACGGAAGACGATTATGCGATCTATGAGGCGTTCAAGCCTGAGTCAGGCGACACTATCATTTACAAACCACGCGCAAGTGTCTTCTTCGAAACACCCATGGCGGCGAC
>RFUY01000132.1 GCA_009922705.1 Gammaproteobacteria bacterium | reverse complement strand
CAGCGGTTCGCCCAGCAAACGCTCACACAACCGCTCAAATCGGCCCATCCATAGGGGTGAGTCAATCAAGCCTGCACCAGGGACATTCGCCATGCGCACACGCCCTTGGCGCACCACATCCATCACACCTGGCGTGCCCTGCCGACTGAATCCATGCATTTCCAGTGGATCCAAATCATGGTCGGGGACCCGACGCATCACACCAGAGACAGGACGCAGTCCACTCAATGTTTTGAGCATTAAGCGCCCATTCCGGACCGTCAGGTCGTCGCCCTCAGCCAGCGTAAAATCCAGATAATTTGCCAGAAACGCATGCTCAAAATAGGAGTCACTCTGCTGTCCGGGCGACAACAAAATCGAAAGTTCATCGGTGTGAGATTCATCGCGCAAAAGGCCTCGCAGGGTGCGGAAGAATCCCGACAATCGTTTGACCGACAACTGTCGTAGCAGGTAGCCCATCACACGCGACATGATCATCCGACGTTCGAGTGCATAGCCCAGTCCTGCAGGCGCCCGGGTGGAACAGCCCAGTACCCGCCATTGGCCATCAGCATCCAGCAGTAGATCATGCGCCAAGAACCCAATCCACGGTGTTTTTGGCTCAAGACCATGGCTTTGCAGGACGTACTCGGGATTTGCGAAGACTAATTCAGGAGGCAAAGACCCATCCGCAAGCAACTGCCGAGGGCCGTAGAGATCCGCAAGAATGGCTTCAAACAAGCGCACCCGCTGAGACAAGCCCGCACTCAGGGTGGCGAAGGTTGATTCATCCATGAGATAGGGCACGACGTCCAAGCGCCCCTGGCGAATGGCAGACTGGCTTTGCGTGTGCGCCTGATAGGTCATGCCATTTTCTTTCAGGCGACGTTCAACCTCATCAGCCCAGCGTGCCTGCTGCTGACCTTGATCAAAATCCAGCGCAGCACATAGTGTCTGCCACGCGATCTCAGTGGACTCTGGAAGGTGATCTTGCATCGGATCGTCTTTCGCCGAAAAAACGCCAGTGTACCGAGGCCGGTTCAGAACGCATAGCGTCCAGTCCGGCCTCCACGCACAGTGAATGCCTGCGCAGGACGGAGATCCGCCACCGTCCCTTGAATCAAGACCAGTTCAACCGCACAATTGCGCCCGATCGGAGCATAGCGCAGGCTGGTAGCGCGCCTCGTTCGGGACGAGGAGGTCGCAGGTTCGAATCCTGCTGTTCCGACCAAGACGCGCATTGAGGCAGGCACGGCCCACCCTCATTGCCAAACAAGGGGAGACGCGTTTGGTCACAGGGCACGCAGATCTGGCGAACGACGCCAGATGTTGACCATTCAACAATTGGATCTCAGTTATCCCAACTATCCACCGCTCGCGACGATCGACTGGTCGATTGAGCGTGGCCAGCATGTTGCCCTGCTCGGTCGCTCAGGGGTAGGCAAGTCGACGTTGCTGAAAGCGCTCTTGGAGACGCCGCTTCCGCCACAGATTCGTTGCGAGACCTCCCGGATCGCTTACATGGCCCAATCGGCCGTTCTTTTGCCGTGGCTGAGCGTCCGAGATAATGTCAGGCTCGGCGCTTCTCTGCGCGGTGAACCTGAGGATGACAGCCGTGCGCTCACGGAATCCCTGCTTGATCGTGTCGGCTTAACGGGGCTCGCGGATCGTCCAGCAAACCAACTTAGTGGCGGACAAAAAAGTCGAGTCGCCCTCGCCAGATGTCTCTTCGAGCGTGCTGAACTGGTGTTACTGGACGAACCCTTCGCCGCTCTGGATCGGTCAACACGCATTGAAATGGCGGAACTCTGCCAGGAGCTCCTGACCGAACAGACAGTCATCTTAGTCACCCACGATCCTCGCGATGCCAGCGACTGGCTCGATGCCGCTTGGGTTCTCAGTGGCAGTCAATTGTCTGGCCCGCTGGATTTGACGCGCTTTCAGGATGATCGTGCATTGATTCATGCGCTGGACGGTGCACTGTGAAAAAACTACGAGAGGGACTCGTGATCACAGGTGTGCTCCTGTTTCTCTGGGCCGCGATAGTCTGGCTGTTTGAGCTTCCGCATTACATTTTGCCTGGACCGGATCGCGTCGCACGCGTACTTTTTGAGCGTCCTGAGCTGTTTCTTCACCATGCACTTATCACCGCCACCGAAATTATTGCCGGATTGGCGTTAGGCGCTGTGTTGGGAATGCTCGTCGCCTGCCTCATTGCTGACTCACCACGGTTACAACGCTGGACATTGCCGGTCCTGGTGGTCAGTCAGGCATTACCGGTGTTCGCCCTCGCACCCATTTTGATGTTATGGCTAGGCTATGGGTTTGCGTCAAAACTCGCGATGACCACGCTGATCGTTTTTTTTCCGGTCACAGCGGCAACCCTCAGTGGCTTTCGGGCATTGCCGGCGAGCTGGTCAGACACCCTGAAAACACTGCGCGGACATCGACTCCGTATTTTCTGGCAAGTCCGCTTTCCACTTGCGTTGCCTTTCGCTGGCAGTGGGCTGCGCATTGCTGCCTCAGTCGCGCCAATTGGCGCTGTGGTAGGCGAATGGATGGGCTCAGCCGGTGGTCTCGGTTCTTTGATGCTCCATGCCAATGGACGTGGACAGACCGACATTCTGTTTGCAGCCCTTGTCGTGCTGTGTTTGCTTGCCTTGCTGATTTGGGACATTACCCAACGGCTCACCAAACCACTGAACCGTTATCAGGCCTTTGATTAAACAGCAATCCACGAGCGCTTCAGGTCGCCGCAGACTCATCCACGAAGTAAAAATAGGATGCACTGATCTGGGCGTGTAATTCGGATAGGCCCTGCTGGACCCAGTCCATACTCTCCGTCAAGGTATCTGGGGTCATCCGATCGAGCGCCAAGCCATCTAACCCCGCAATCAATCCCTCCACCAACTTCATGTTGACACGCTGATGCGGTAAGACCGCGAGATCGAGTCCTATCTGGTGTAAGGATGCCGTCATCGATTGTGGAAATTGCCGATCGCGCAACACGAAATGCAAGATGGTCTCACCGCGCAGACGATTCCGGGTGCGATGTCGATACAACTCATAGCCACCAATGGCCGTCAGCACATTCTGCCACCCTAGCGCCTCATAACTGGCCCACTGCGCAGATCCACTCGGTGCCATTTGCGTCACTCGGGGATCAATCATGCGAGACAACATGTCGACATGCTCGATCCGATCCCCCAACTGCAGGAAGGCCCAGCCGAGATCTCGCGCCATGTTCGACATCAAACACCCATGCCATAAACGGCATCCTGCAATCACTTGACGCAATAGGCGGCTTCGCGCCGATCGATCCAACGTCGACAAGCTTTGGCGCTCGATGAGGCCATGCAACTCATTGAGGCTGACCCACGCATCTTTCGGAATCAAATCACGAGTCACGCGGGCATTTTCTCGGGCAGATGCAATCGAGGACCGAATCGAACTCGCGTTCTCACGGTCCACCATCAACAAGCGCATCACCTCTGCCTCGCCAACCTCACCGAGTTCGCTGGCTGGGTCGAACACCAACATCAGAGATTCCCAGTCATAGGGAATGGTCGTTGGCAGATCCAAAATCGTATCAAAGGCAGCCGTCGCAAGCCGGGCGGTGGCCTCCGCACGCTCAACATAGCGCGACAACCAATACAAATGTTCAGCAACGCGAGACAACATTAGTTCATCTCCTCGTCAGCAATCACCCAAAAATCTTTGCTCCCCCCACCCTGTGAGGAGTTCACCACCAGAGAGCCTTCGACCAAGGCGACCCGACACAGGCCACCTGTCGAGCACCACTGGTCAGACGACTGCAAGACAAACGGGCGTAAATCCACGTGTCGCGGGGCCAAATCGCCTGCCTCCGTCACCGTCAACGTCGTGGATAGGGACAGGGTCGGCTGTGCAATCCAGACACGCGGGTTTTCGAGGATCTCAGCACGGCGCGCGACCAATTGCTCATCGGTTGCATGGGGTCCGACCAAAATACCGTACCCACCGGACGCGTCTGCAGGTTTCACCACAAGCTCATCTAGGTGGTCAAGCACATACGCACGCTGGTCCGGATCCGAGCATAGGTAGGTTGGCACATTCGCGAGTACCGGTTCTTCTCCCAGGAAATAGCGAATAATCTCCGGGACATAGGCGTACAAGACTTTATCATCCGCAACCCCAGAGCCCGGTGCATTGGCAATGGCCACCTTGCCCTCACGCCAAGCGCGCATTAACCCAGGAACGCCCAATTGTGAATCGGGATTCAATGCCAAAGGATCCAAAAAGGTGTCATCAATTCGCCGATAAATCACATCAACACGATGCACGCCTTCGACGGTCTTCATGTACACACAGTGATCAGAGTCCACGAACAAATCCGACCCCTGCACGAGCTCTGCACCTAATTGTTGTGCAAGGTAGCTGTGCTCAAAATACGCGGAGTTAAAAATCCCCGGTGTTAACAC
>RFUY01000131.1 GCA_009922705.1 Gammaproteobacteria bacterium | reverse complement strand
TGCCTGTGGAGATCGTGGGGCAAGACACCACACGAGAAGCCTCAGGGCTTGCGATGAGTAGCCGCAACGCCTACCTCAGTGAGACTGAGCGCGCGACCGCGGCACTCTTGTATCACGGCCTCAGAGAGGTCGCGACCGCCCTGCAAGCCGACACAGGGATCGCCGCGACGCTGCGCCAAGTGGAAGCACGACTGACCGCGGCAGGCTTCGTACTTGATTATCTCGAGGTGAGAGATGCAGACGATCTCACTCAAAGCGCGTTGAATGCGGAACGAGCCGTGGTATTGGTCGCAGCACGCCTGGGTCGCGCCCGATTGATTGATAATCTTGTCGTCCCATTATAAAAACGCCCCGACTCGCGGGGCGTTTGTCTCAGTCTGACCCGGATGGATCTTAGCTTGCAGACACATCCTTCATCGTGAGTTTGATGCGACCGCGAGCGTCCACATCCAACACCTTGACCTTCACCATGTCGCCGACTTTCAGATAGTCTTCAACATTCTCGACGCGCTCTTCAGAGATTTGGCTGATGTGCACCAAACCGTCTTTGCCCGGCAGAATGTTAATGAAGGCACCAAAGTCGACAATCCGCTCAACCTTGCCTTTGTAGATCCCACCGATTTCAGCTTCCGCCGTAATCGCTTCGATCATACTGATGGCCTTTTGCGCCGCATCCTTGGTTGCCGCGTAAACGCGGACCAAGCCATCGTCGTCAAGATCAACGGTGGCACCAGAGGTTTCGCAGATGTTCCGAATCACCGCACCGCCTTTACCAATCACCTCGCGGATCTTATCTGGATCAATCCGGAAGCTGTAGGTCCGTGGCGCCGTGTCAGCGACGTCATCACGCGCCTTGTCGATCACCTTGTTCATTTCACCGAGGATGTGTAGACGGGCGTCTTTGGCTTGCGCTAAGGCCGCTCGCATAATCTCTTCAGTGATCCCTTGGATTTTGATGTCCATCTGCAAAGCGGTGACGCCGTCGCCAGAGCCCGCCACCTTGAAATCCATATCACCCAGGTGGTCTTCGTCACCCAGAATGTCGGTCAACACCGCAAAGCCATGGTCTTCCTTCACCAACCCCATCGCGATTCCCGCCACAGGCGCACGCAAGGGCACACCGGCATCCATCAACGCCAAGGACGCGCCACACACAGAAGCCATGGACGAAGAGCCGTTGGATTCGGTGATTTCGCTGACCACCCGAATGGTGTATGGGAAGGTTTCTTCATCCGGCAACATGGCGTAAACACCACGACGCGCCAAGCGGCCATGACCGATTTCGCGACGCTTCGGACCAGACATCATGCCAGCTTCGCCCACAGAGTATGGAGGGAAGTTGTAATGCAGCATGAAGGTGTCCTTTTCGTCACCCATCAAGCCGTCCACCACCTGCGCATCACGCAAGGCACCCAAGGTCGTGACCACAATTGCCTGCGTCTCGCCGCGGGTAAACACGGCTGAGCCGTGTGCACGCTTCAGTTTCCCAACTTCACACACGATCGGACGTACGGTGGTCAAATCACGACCATCGATCCGAGGCATGCCGTCAATAATGCGGCTACGGACAATGGATTTCTCAAGCGCGCTGAAGAGCTCACTCACATCCTCAGCACGACTTCCATCCTCACCGGCCATGGCCGCGATCGCCTCAGAACGAATCACCCCAAGGGCCGCATAGCGATCGACCTTCTCAGAGATCTGATAGGCCTCAACAATACGGGCTTGATAGGCCTCTTTCAGGGCTGCCGCTAAGGCCTCATCAATGGCTGGTGCTTCCCATGTCCACGCAGGTTTGCCATGGGCTTTGGCGAATCCTTCGATCGCATCAACAGCCACCTGGAACTCACGATGCGCAAACATCACCGCACCCAGCATTTGCTCTTCGGTCAGTTCGTCGGCTTCGGATTCCACCATCAACACGGCATCGCGGGTGCCCGCAACCACCATGTCTAACCGCGAGTCAGACAGCTGCTCAAACGACGGGTTCAGCAGATACTGCCCGTCTTCATCAAAACCAACCCGCGCTGCACCGAGCGGTCCGTTAAACGGAATCCCAGAGATCGCCAGTGCCGCAGAGGCACCGAGCATCCCCGCAATATCTGCATCATGGGTTTTTGAGGCCGACATCACGGTCAAAACCACCTGTACTTCGTTCATGAATCCATCTGGGAACAATGGACGGATCGGACGATCGATCAACCGAGAGGTCAGTGTCTCTTTCTCAGTGGGACGTCCCTCACGCTTGAAGTACCCACCAGGAATCTTACCGGCGGCATAGGTCTTTTCTTGATAATGCACTGACAATGGGAAAAAGCTCTGTCCGGGTTTAACGCTCTTCGCACCCACCACGGTCGCTAGAATCTGGGTATCGCCCATGGTGATCATGACCGCACCAGTGGCTTGACGCGCAATGGCGCCGGTTTCAAGTGTGACTTCGGTCCCACCAAACTGAAATTGTATAACGTGATTTTCCACTCTATTTCCTACTTCCAACAAGGCCGGCCATCCGGCTTCAATTACGAAAACGGCCCCAGAGGGGCCGTTCTCATTGGGTGCTTAACGACGCAGACCAAGCTCTTTGATCAAGGCGCTGTATCGACCCAAGTCCTTTGATTTTAAATAATCGAGGAGTTTCCGACGCTGGTTAACCATACGGATCAAACCGCGACGGCTGTGATGATCGTGAATATTCTTTTTGAAGTGACCTTGCAGACTTTCGATGTTCGCAGTCAGCAGAGCAACTTGGACTTCCGGGGATCCGGTGTCGCCATCACCACGACCAAATTTTGTGCAGATCTCAGATTTTTGTTCGGCAGATAACGCCATGTGCTACTCCTCAGTTGGCATGCCCGACCCAAACGGCCCAATCCCCGCATCGCCACGCATGCCTGTAGCGACCGAAGCAAGCATCCGGCGTGGGCAGAGACGTCCGTCTTCATCGACTGAACAAATCCCCAGGAACCCCTGTTCGGATGCAAAAACCGCAATAGTATGACATGGATCCATATTGTTTCTAAACAGTTTTTGCCCTTGCGACAGCAAAAAGGCATCCTCGAGACTCACCTCCAACCGGGGGAGCTCAACGACCAAGGTGTCAATCGGGCGAAGCCAGGCATCAATCGCGGTCGGATCCGCCATCAACGCGGACTCCAAGACCGGCCACTCGACAGCCTCAGCGAGGGTGTCCTGTCCGACTGCCGTCCGCGTTAATTCCGCCACGTGACCGCCGACCCCCAGTGCATCCCCAATGTCTTGCGCGAGCGCCCGAATGTAGGTGCCCTTTGAACACCGCACCTGCAAACGCAGCGTCGCAGCCACCTCGTCATAGGCCAGTCGGGTCAACGCAGAAATGGTCACGGATCGTGTCGGACGCTCAAACTCCACGCCGGCCCGCGCAAGGCGATACCAACGCTTTCCATCTTTCTTCAGTGCGGAGTATGCCGGCGGCCGTTGATCAATCACCCCCCGAAATCGACTCAACACTGCCTCGATCTCTGCATCGGTGAACGTCGGGACAGGACAGGTCTCCATCACCTCCCCTTCGGCATCTTGGGTAGTTGTAGACACCCCAAGCTGCACCAGCGTCTCATACGCCTTATCCGCATCGAGCCCATATTGGCTAAAGCGTGTGGCAAACCCGAAGACGATGGGTAAAACCCCGGTCGCCATCGGATCTAAGGCGCCGGTATGCCCGGCTTTGGTGAGATATTTGATCCGAGAGACAAGGGCATTAGAGGTCCGCCCGGGTGGCTTATTGACCAAAACCACGCCATGCACTGGCCGGCCTTTGGCGGACGTTGCCATGGTCCTAGCGTCCTTGGTCTTTCGCGCGCGCCTGATGAATCAATGCGTTGATATCAGCGCCACGCTTTAGCGAGTCATCGTAGTGGAATCGCAAGTGCGGGACTTTCCGGATCTTCAGTCCCCGACCCAGCTCCCCGCGGAGAAAGACGCTGGCTTGTCTCAAAATCTCCAAGGAGGCTGTGATTCGCTCTGGCGCATCGTCTGGCACCAAGACCGTCACGTTAACATCGGCATAGGACAGATCTTTCGACAACGTCACGAAATTCACGGTCACCATGCCAAGCCGCGGGTCTTTCAGCTCGCGCTGGATCAGGGTGGCAAGATCCCGCTGGATTTGCTCCCCGAGCCGTTGCGTTCGACTGTATTCCGCTGGCATTAAATCGCCCGAGCGACCTTGCGCACGTCGAAGACCTCGATCTTGTCACCAGGACGGACATCAGTGTAGTTCTTCACACCAATGCCGCACTCCATGCCGTTTCGGACTTCGCCCACGTCGTCTTTAAAGCGACGCAGTGATTCCAGCTCGCCTTCGTAGATGACCACGTTGTCCCGCAACACCCGAATTTTCTTATTCCGGTACACTGTCCCTTCGACCACCATACAGCCGGCAATCTGTCCGAACTTCGGCGAGTTAAAGACATCACGGACTTCGGCAATGCCCACAATCTCCTCGCGTAACTCAGGCG
>RFUY01000014.1 GCA_009922705.1 Gammaproteobacteria bacterium | reverse complement strand
CGCCGTCTCGATCCAGTCAGCCGGGCCTCGAGAGCCATCCCCAGGGCCGCGCTAATCGACGTTGAGGAATGTCCGACCCCGAAGGTGTCATACGGACTTTCTTTGCGATCCGGAAAAGCCGCCAAGCCACCTTCACGGCGGATCGTTGGCAACCGATCCCGCCGTCCTGTCAGCATCTTGTGGGGATACGCTTGGTGACCCACGTCCCAGACCAACTGATCAAATGGCGTATCGAGACAATAGTGCAGGGCGACCGTGAGTTCGACCACGCCAAGCCCCGCGCCAAAGTGTCCGCCGGATAACCCTACGCTATGCAATAGATACGCACGGACCTCATCGGCGACCTGCCGAAGCGCCGACCGGTCGAGCTCACGGAGATCTTGAGGCGATTGGATGCGATCCAGCAGAGGGGTCTCTGGACGGGTCTCGGGAATCGCATGGAACAAACGCATCTGCGGCATCTTAGGACCTTCTGTCAATCGCACGATCTGCGAGCTGTTGCAACAACATGGTGTCCCCTGGCAGGGCGGACAAGGTTGTCTTTGCCGCATCGACAAGAGCTTGTGCTCGCCGCCGACTTGCGTCGACCCCAATCAGTGCTGGAAAGGTTGGCTTGTCTAGTGCTTGATCTCGACCGGCCTGCTTACCGAGCTCTGCGGTGCTCGCCGTCCAGTCAAGTACGTCATCTTGGATCTGAAATGCCAGTCCGACCGCATCGCCATACTCACGTAACTGTTGTTCTGTCGAGGGATCTAAGCCAGTTACAGCGCTGGCGCCCATGAGCACCGAGGCGATGATCAGTGCGCCTGTTTTTTTACGATGCATCGCTTCGAGTTGTTGAAGGCTCAGCGGCTGCCCGGTGGCTTCAAGGTCGATCGCTTGACCGAGTGCCATCCCATCAAAGCCAACGGCTTCGCCGAGATAACGAATCTGTGCCAAGGCGACCTCTGGCTTGGCGTGTGATGACGCGGCGAGTACTGAAAACGCCAATGCTTGTAAGGCGTCGCCAGCCAGAATCGCCGTGGCCTCATCGAACGCGAGATGCGTGGTTGGCAGACCGCGCCGCAGCGCGTCGTCATCCATCGCCGGAAGGTCGTCGTGGATCAACGAATAGGCATGAAGGCACTCCACACTGACTGCCGCAGGTGTCGCCTGCGCGTCTGTCGCGCCCGCCCACTTGGCCGCGGCATAGACCAACGCAGGTCGCAATCGCTTACCGCCTTGCAAGACGCTGTAGCGCGCGGCCTCTCTCAGCCGTGAGTCTGGAAGTGGTGTCGACAGCGCTCGATCTAACGCTGCATTGACTGTATCCAGGGTGACATGCAGCCAGTTCTCGAAATCGTGGTGCGTCATGCCTCAGGCTCAAAGGGCGCCTGTTCGCCGGTCTGTTTGATTTCAGTCACCTTTTGCGAGGCCTGGTCCAATAACTGATGGCACTCTTTAGCGAGTGAGACTCCCTCTTCAAATGCCTTCAGTGCGGCGTCTAGAGGCATGGAACCCTGCTCCATTTGGCGGACCAACGCTTCAAGTTTCCCTAACTTGCTTTCAAAGGAGTCTGTGTCAGACATCTCAGCCCCCTACAAAGAGCAGATGGTAGACGAACCGGATGACAACCCCGAGGATCATCAGGGAGAGGCCGACACGATTGATTAAGAATTCATTACGTTCGAGTACCATCCGCTTTTGCCAAAAGAACGCAATTGCTTTCCAGTCACCAGTCCGTCGCCAGTAGCGAAGGAGTGACAGGCAAACAATGCAGAGACCAATCAGCAAAAGGGCTTGTTCAAGCCAAATCATCCAGGTCATGTCGACGGATCCTGTGCCGGAATAAAGGGATCGACTAAATTCTCGATCCGCAACAGCCGGTTAGTATACCGCCACTCGTACAGGACTTGGGCAGTTAAAACACGTTGGACGTAATTTCGAGTTTCGCTGTAGGGGATGGTCGCGACCCAAAGATCGAGCGCCATCGGGGCCTCCGGAAGCCAGCTACTGACACGATTGGGTCCCGCGTTATAAGCGGCAGTCGCTAACGCGGGATGACCAAACCGCTCGAGCTGCTGTTTCAGATAATAGGTACCAAATCGGACATTGATGGTGGGATCAATCAGGGTCAGATTGCCTTGCCAGCGGATCTTCAGTGTTTTTGACAGCGTACGGCCGGTCGCGGGCATGATTTGCATCAGTCCAATCGCGCCAACTGGGCTGCGGATATCGCGCATGAAGAGACTTTCTGATCGGGTCAGTCCAAGGACCCAAGAGGGCGCCAGTTGATGTCGATCACTGTACTGCGTGATCAGCGCTTCGTGTGCGAGTGGGTAGCGCAGGTGGTAGTGATCAAACAATCCTGATTGATGTGCAGTGATCGCTGCGCGCGAGGGCCAGTTGGCCTCCCCAGCAAGTTCTGCCGCGGCCTGTTGGTCTGATTCGGAGAGAAGACCGATCGCATAGTCCCATTGCCGACGGGCTCGCACGGTCAGCCCCTCTGCATGCAGCGCGAGTGCAAGCTGGATTCCGGGCATCTCGCGGACCACTTGCAACCGTGCGGCTGACACCCGCTGCGCCGGTGGCTTGATTGAGTAGGGCAGTTGTAGGTAGTCGGCGGCTAAAAACCCATACCAGCTGACGTCTTCTGCGAGCCGTTTAAATTGTTCCATGGCGAGATCGGCTGATCCCGTCATCGCCAGTGCGCGCGCAGACCAATAGGCCCATTCAGGTTCTTGCTGGACGCTTGGCGGAAGCCGACCGATGGCATCAAGGACGGCGGGCCACTCTTGCTGGCTGAGAAAAAAGCGGACTCGCCAGGGGTCGAGAACTGGGTGTTCTGGCAAGTCCTGCTTTAACAGTGCTGACGCTTTTGGATTGCGGGCAATCGCGAGTCGACGGGCAATCGCACTGGCTGCGCTCAGCTGAATCGAGGCATCGAGCGTCGGTAGGAGAGCGAGCGCCGTGTCGGGATCTTCTCCGGCGAGACGGTAGGCGGCCATATCCACCCATTCCGGAAACGCAACCGCGCGGGTCGCGAGAAAGTTTCCGGGAGTTTGGCGCGCGACACGCCAGGCGGTAATGTGGCCATCCGCTTGGCCTGCGAGCGGCTTTGCCAGCCATTGCGCGAGATTAAGTTGATTCGCGGCCAGGGCGCGATCGATGCGGCGGAGCCGCACTGCAGGGGTAATCAGACCTTGTTGATCAATCCATTGAAACAGACCGTCGCATGCTTTGGGTCGTGACAGCCCATGTGTCCAAATTTGAATGGCGTCTTGGCTAAGTTCTGCGCGCCAATTTCCGGTTCGCGCAGCCGCCTCGAGTTGATAACACTGCAATTCAATGTCATCTGTGGGGCTAGCAACACGGAGCACCTCAGCCCAGCGCTTTTGGCGCCCCAGTCTGGCCCAGTATTGGCCGCGAAGATTGGCAATGGTTGCACTGTAGGGGTAGGCGGTGAGGAGCGCCTGGAGTCGGTCGACGGTGAGGGTTTGAAGACGTTGCCGGGTGGATTCAGCGACCAGTTCAGCCAACTGTGGCTGATTTTCCCAGCGTATTCGCATGGCCTGAGTGACGGGCTTCCCCGCTTCTACCGCCCGCAGATCGGCTAAAAACTCTGATCCGCTGGCTGGATTACAGATCCCGAGGCTGACGATCGCGAGCCGACCGATCCACGCCTTCATGAATGACTCCCTTGCTTCGTCGTCGATTACCCCAACTGATGTCAGTGTGAAGAAAGCCAGCGCGTCACGCAACAGGGGGAAACATGGCTGTAATCTGGGTGACTGGGGGAACCGGTTTTGTCGGCGATGCGCTCTTGCCTGCATTAGTGGCGCGAGGGGATCAGCCGATTTGTTTGACCCGTCATCCTGCGCGCGCTCGAGCCAGACATGCCGAGTTTGCTCAGCAGATTCAGTATGTGGATCGGGTCGAGGCCTTCGAGCAGTGTCCAGATGCCATCATCAATCTATCCGGTGAAGGCATTGCTGATCAGCGCTGGACTGATCGTCGAAAACGACAACTTAGGGCTTCTCGGATCGGGGTCACACTGGCCCTGAAATCCCGCCTTGACGCACTTGGATGCACCCCGAACACAATCGTGACTGGAAGCGCGGTTGGATTTTATGGGCCGTCTGAACGACCACTCACTGAGGCCGATCCCTCGGCGCATGATTTTGCGGCGCGGTTGTGCGCGGATTGGGAAGCGGCTGCCGCCGCGCTTGCGACGGACAGTGCGCTCTATACCTTGCGAATCGGTGTCGTGATGGGGCTGCCGGGGGGATTTTTAGGACGCTTGCAGCGACCCTTTTCACTGGGGCTTGGCGGACGCTTGGGCCATGGTCGGCAACGCTTATCGTGGATTCACCGAGATGACTTAGTGGCCTTGATCCTTTGGTGTTTGGATGGTCAGGGGGCACCTGGCGTGTATAACGCCACCGCGCCAACACCGGTTTCAAATGCGGAATTCACCAAAGCATTCGGTGCAGCCCTGCATCGACCGACGTGGATGACTGTCCCAGAAACCCCGATGCGGTGGGTCTTGGGTGAACTTGCTGATCTATTGTTCCTTGGACAAGCCGTCTACCCAGCCGCCGCTCAGGCGGCTGGATTTGAGTTTCGTTATCCGACGCTCGATGCGGCGCTGGCGCAATTACTCCGGTGAGACACGTGCCAGCCGGCCTTGGGTGAGTACGCGGACGCGTTGTCCGACTTGAAACGCGTCAACACGCTCGACCTCTTGGACAATCGACAGGGTTTTCCCAGAGTCCATTTTGAGGGTGAGCTCAAGGCCCTGGGCTCGTGTGACATTTTCTTCAATGGTCGAGCCTAGGACCGCGCCACCGAGTGCGCCCAAGACCGTAAAAATTTCTTGCCCTTTGCCTTCACCGACTGCGCTTCCGGCGATACCGCCGACGATGGCGCCAGGTAATTGGCCCACGCCAGACTGTGTGCCCTCAATGACCACCGGCGAGACCGCTTCAATGCGACCATACTCCACCTGTTGCAGTTGGCGTGTTTCACCGCGCGAGTAGGTCGATCCCTGAAGGTCACGCACACACCCCGAGAGCACTAAGCTCGCGCTCACCACGCACAGAAGACCCCAATGATGTCTGTTTTTCATGCAAGCTCTCCAAAAATTGTCATTCAACTGTGATTATCTCGTGGCAGTCTGACACACTATCAACCACTGCGTTTTGCCTGAGGCCGACACTTTGATGATCTCCAAAACCTATATTTTAGATACCAACGTCTTGCTCCATGACCCAATGAGTGTATTCAATTTTCACGAACATGCCGTGGTCATTCCGATGACGGTGCTGGAAGAGCTAGACGACATCAAGGATCGCAAAAAGAATGTCGCCGCTGAAGCGCGAACGGCAATTCGGCTGATCGATGAAGTACTCGGCTCTGCCAGCCCGGATGAAATCGCCCGAGGGGTCGAAATTCCGTTGGCGTATAAAGGAGATCGCGAGTCATCCAATGGAACCTTGGCGATTCATCGCTCACCACTTGCCGATGAGTCGCATGGTTCACTTGACGACATTGAGTCGAATGACAATCGGATCATTAACTGCGCACTCGCGATTCAGAATGGTGATGACGACCATCATGTGATCTTGGTCACAAAAGACATCAATATGCGGTTGAAGGCTCTGGGCGCCGGGCTCCGGAGGGTTGAGGACTATCGTCGGGATCAGTTGATCAGTGATGTGGAGTTGTTGCCATCCGGCCATTTAACCTTGGAGGTCCCGTTTTGGTCGACGGTGACCTCTGTGGAGACGTGGGCAGAGGGCGCGCGTACCTATCATCGCATCGCCCGAAGTGCGTTGCCTGAGGCGATTTATGCCAATCAATACATCATCGATTCGACCGATGACTTCGCAGCACGGATCAGCCAAGTGGAAGCAGACTCAGTCGTGCTGCTCGATTTGGGTCGCCATCGTTTGCAAGACATGCAGGCATGGGGTATCCGGCCACTAAACGTCTACCAGGGGATGGCGATGCACGCGCTGTTGGATCCTGACATCGATCTCAATCTCCTCGTCGGTGCAGCGGGTTCGGGTAAGACACTGCTGTCTTTGGCTTGTGCACTTGAGCTGGTGGTCGAGCAAAAACGGTATTCAAAAATCGTCGTGACCCGCTCAACGCCCCCGGTGGCTGAGGATATTGGCTTTTTGCCCGGGACCGAGGAAGAAAAAATGATGCCCTGGCTTGCAGCAATTCATGACAATTTAGAGGCGCTGCATGAGCATGATGATAACCCCGAGGCGTCGATTCGGTTTGCGTTGGAAAAAGGCAATATCCAGTTTAAGAGTTTGAACTTCATTCGCGGTCGGTCGATTCAAGACGCCATTATTTTGCTCGATGAAGCGCAAAATCTGACCCCGCAGCAGCTGAAAACGATCATCACCCGTTGTGGTAAGGGCTCGAAGCTGATCTGTCTTGGGAATTTGGCACAGATTGATTCCAATTACCTGACCGCCCTGACCTCTGGATTGACCTATGTTGTCGAGCGATTCAAGGGCTGGAGTGGTTCGTCGACTCAGCACCTTGAAGGGGTTGTCCGCTCTCGGCTGGCGTCCTATGCGGAGCAAAATCTCTGAGTGTGGGGCCTGCAGTTTGGCTGTTTGCGGTCACTTGTGTGGTCGCGGCACTCTCCAGTACGCCCGGTTGGGTGCCGGTTCACTTTGACGAGGCGCAATATGCCTCTTGGTTGATTGATCCCGCGTTGAGTTATCAAACCAAGGGTCCATTAGTCACCTTTACACAATCGTTAATCGAGGGTCTCGCTCTACCACCATTAGTGGCGATGCGATTGCCCGCGTGGGTCGCATTTTTGGTATCGGGTTTAGCGCTTCTCTGGGTCGGGTGCCGCGCAGGGTTGCGTGAAGCACAGCTGTGGGTGCTTGCGCTGAGCCTTTCTGGTGCACCCCTGGTGATGTTGCTGGCGATGGTCCACACCACAGACATTTGGTTATTCGCGATGATCCTTGTCAGCCTTGGAGCCTTTGCTGAGGTGGTGCATTGTGATGGCCGTCAGGGCGCTGAGATCTGGTGGGTCTGCATGGGCTTCGCGCTGGGCCTCGGTGCGTTAGCGAAGCTGTCGATCGCACTCATCCCACTTGCCTTATTTCCTTGGGTGGTTCTTCGGATGCCCCACATTCTCCTGACAGCAGGTCCCTATCTTGGCGCTGCGGTCTGTGCGCTGATCATGTCGCCTTGGATTGCGTGGAACTTGGATCATGATTTCGCGCATTTCAAGCATGAGTTTGGCCATGTCGCGAGAGGCGCTGGAGACTGGACTGATGTCATCAGTTGGCTTCCGATCATGGTGTTCTCTGTCCTCCCTGTTGGATGGCTCGCTGTGTTTGGTGGTCTCGACTGGCGGAAGACACGCGATCGATTACACGAGCTCGGCTTTGCGCTTCGTGTGCGTGAGGCGTTTCAGGTCGCAAGCGCTGTCTTAGTGCTGTTTTTTGTGCTCAAAGGCCTGGCTGGGCCGATCCTGATCAATTGGGTCTTACCGCTGGTTCCCTTTCTCCTACTCGGGTTTGCGGCACGTGTGCGTTGGGGCGTCAGTACCCAGGGGGTGGTGACCGCAGTGCAGTGGGTGCTTGTCTTGGCCGTGCTGTTCCCCTACACCTTGGGTTGGACCATGCAGCGGGATGCGTTCCAAAAAATTCGGGGGTGGGACGCCGCCATACAAGAGGCTGCTGCCCTAGCGGGACCAACTGCAGTCCTGAGTACCGATCATTACAGTGTGTTGGCCTGGGCCTTGTTTTATTGGCCAGAGAGGGCGGACGAAGGCCGCTGGGACGATCCAACCGGGCAAGTCATTCCAGAATCGACACGGCGCTTGAATCATTACGATCGATGGGCCGTCCTGGCGCAGCCCCATGAGCGGGTGATCCACCTGGGGGCCTCGCCGCCTGAAGCCTTACGGGCACGTTGCGGCCAACTGTCCTTTCTCGGTGACGTCGCTGTTCGAATGCCAGATGGCGCAGTGCGCTCAACATTTGGCGTCTGGGAGTGTCTCGCCTTCGCGCCAACCCCCCCGTGGCCTGCTATGGATCGACACTAGTCAGATTGGATGGGGACCGCTTGAATCATGGGTTGGGGCGGCAAATACTCGACGGGATGCCACACTAGGACGCGACAGGCCAATGGCCAAGTCGCAAGGCGATATGGGGCGATCAGGGCACTCTGGGGGTCTTTGCGTATCAGGCGATGGATCAGTCCTGTCAGGACAAGATCGCCGTCAAGGGTCGTCCAGGCTGTACTTGCCGCCCGAATCCGACGGCAGATCAGCCGAATTAGCCACGCCTCCAGATAGTGATTGCCGGTCTCTCGATAGTCTCTGACCAGTCGTCGTGCAAGTGGGCTCTGATTCAAGAGTCCAAAGGTCTGTGGTGGCTGTACCGTGGCTTGGTGGCAAAGCCGACACACGGGCGATTCTGTCCACTGCCGACAGCCTGGGCACGGGTGTCGTCGTGCTCGCTTGTAAATAATTCGCATTGATCTTTTCTTGACGAGAACTGGGTGAATGGGTTGAATGCGACGATACATGGGACGCTCGCTCCGGGCTGTCCGCCAATTGCTGTTGCCAAGGACGCCACTAATGACTGACGCTGTCAGCCCCCGCTTTGATTGGACTCGCCCCGAAATCGACGCGTTATTTGCGCGGCCGTTGTTGGACTTGGTGTATGACGCTGCCTGCGTGCATCGGCAGTGCTTCACACCGGGAGAGGTTCAATTATCGACCCTCTTGTCGATCAAGACGGGAGCTTGCCCCGAGGATTGCAAATATTGCCCACAATCTGGGCATTATCACACCGACCTTGTGCGCGAGCCGTTGCTTGATTTGGAGACCGTGACTCGTGAAGCACAGGCCGCCAAAGCCCTGGGTGCCACTCGTTTTTGCATGGGCGCCGCGTGGAAAAATCCGCCCGCCAAGGACTTTCCGAAAGTGTTGGAGATGGTGCAGACCGTCAAAGCATTGGGGATGGAGTCGTGCATGACCTTAGGGATGCTCACTGCTGAGCAAGCAGACGCTCTCGCCGCAGTGGGCTTGGATTACTACAACCATAATTTGGACACCTCGCCTGAGTTTTATGGGGAGATCATCACCACGCGAACCTATCAAGACCGTCTGGACACCCTCAATGCAGTTCGCGGCGCTGGGATGAAGGTCTGCTGTGGCGGTATTTTAGGCATGGGAGAGACGCTGTCAGATCGTGCCGGGTTGATTTGGCAACTTGCGACTCAGATGCCACACCCAGAAAGTGTCCCGATCAATCTGTTGGTGGCGGTTCCCGGGACGCCACTGGATGCGATCGATGCAATTGACCCCTTAGAGATGGTGCGTGCAGTTGCAGTCGCAAGGCTGACCATGCCGCGCTCTTATGTCCGGCTCTCTGCCGGTCGCGAGGATATGGATGAAGGGATTCAGGCGTTATGTTTTATGGCCGGGGCAAATTCGATTTTTTATGGTGAACGACTGCTGACCACAGACAATCCTTCGGTTAGCCGCGATCGCGCGCTGTTGCATAAGTTGGGTTTAACCTCGGAGGTTCTCGCGCCGGCATGACCCTCTGGTTGTCGCGCTGGCAAGCGCGGTTAAACGCCCTGCATGACGCGCATCGGTTGCGTGCGAGACGTCTCCATTCATCCACCACACCGGTGTGTTTTTGTGGCAACGATTATTTGGGTCTTGCGCAGCATCCCGCACTTTCCGCGGCATGGTATGCGGTGGATTCAGCGCATCCGGTCGGGAGTGCAGCCTCTCCTCTGGTCAGCGGGCATTACCCCTCGCACCGTGCATTGGAAGACCGGCTGGCCCGCTGGTTGGGTCGTGAGCGGGCGTTGCTGTTTACCAGTGGTTTTGCGGCAAATCTCGGGCTCGCCCAGGCGTTACTGACCCCGGATGTGACGGTCGTGCAGGATCGTTACAACCATGCGTCGTTGATTGATGGCGCGCGTTTGATGCGTGTCCCATTGAAACGGTACGCACACTGCGATGTCGACGCCCTCGAGTCACGCCTCGCAGGGTGCGATGGACCGTGCGTGGTCTGGACGGACAGTGTGTTCAGTATGGATGGCACCGTCGCCCCGTTAGCCGCAATCGCTGAGCGCTGTGCGCACTACGGGGCCCTATTTGTGGTTGATGAGGCCCATGGCTTTGGGGTGCTGGGTGCAACCGGTGCGGGTGCCGTCGAAGCGGCTGGCTTGACCCAAGCGCAGGTCCCGGTTGTGATGGGTACGCTTGGCAAGGCGGCTGGTTGTCAGGGTGCGTTTGTGGCCGGTCCGGCTGAGCTTATTGCGCTCTTAGAAAACGAGGCGCGGACCTTGATCTACTCGACCGCGGATTCACCACGGTTGGCTGCGGTCACCTTAGCGGCTGTGGAGTTATTGCAGGGACATCCTGAGTGGCGGACTCAGCTGACTGAAAACGTGCGGCATTTTCGGGCACTTGCGAGGGAGGCTGGCATCCCATTGACTGACAGTCAGACCGCAATTCAGCCTGTGATTCTCGGGGCAGATGCGGCCGCGTTGGCTGCGAGTGAATCGCTCTGGGCAGACGGCTATTGGGTCTCAGCAATTCGTCCACCGACGGTTCCAGAGGGTACGGCTCGGCTCCGGATTACCCTCAGTGCGGCGCACCGGTTCGAACAAATTGACGGATTGGTCGGCGCGCTCGTGCGCGCATGCCAGACGGTAGGCCGATGCTAAGACTTGTCGTGGTGCCCGGCTTTGCAACGCGTGCCACGATTTGGCCCAAGCGTTTTCGGGAGAGTCTTGAAGCGCAGTACCCAGTGGATTGGGTGGACCGAGTCGAGGATGCGTTTGAGGCGCCGATTACCTCGGAGGCAGTGCTGGTCGGCTGGTCTCTCGGTGCGCGTGTTTTGGCTGCACATTCGAGAATCGCTGAGGCGCATCGATTGATTACGCTTGGCTATCACCGGTCATTTGGCTGGGGTGTCCCTGATCAACAGGCTGCATTACCGGCGTTTATTGAGTCTTTTGCCGAGGCTCCGCGGGAGACAGTGCGCAGATTTCAGCATCTGTCGGTGCGTGGGGAGCCTGTGCCCCGTGAGGCATTTCGACAGTTGGCGGCCGCGGCGACGCCGGTGAACCAGATTGATGTGAATGTATTGTCGCTGCTGGCTGATCCGATGCCTAACCTCGCCATTCCTGTGACGCCGTTAGTCGGTGCGAGTGACCCCTTGTGCCAGCTCGGCGGCGACCGATGCCTACCCGGTGGACATCTCGGATTTTTGACAGACCCTGAGCGGTGGGCGAGTGCCATCCTGGAGAGCATTTAATGCGATTCTCACGACAGCCTGTGCATGCTCAACAGTACAACAAGTATGCCTCCGTCCAGACTGTGGCCCGCCACTGGCTGTGGTCTGAGTGGTCTTCGATCGGTCAAGGTGTGGTCTTGGATCTCGGTGCCGGGCCTGTTGCCTGCCCAGCCTCTGCACACGCGAACAGCACTGTGCTCGCCGTTGATCAGAGCTTGGCGATGTTATCGCAGAGTAAGGGCTATGCTGGGTGTGTCACTGCAGAGGCCCGAGCCCTGCCTTTTGCGCGTGGGGCGGTTCAGGGCATTGCCTCTTCGATGGCGATGCAGTGGGTTGGCACTGAAGGGCTCGCTGAATGGTCTCGGGTGTTGGATCACAGTGGGCAGATGGCCTTCGTCGTTCCCATTGCGGGGACATTAGCCGGGTTTCGGGACTGCCTTGAATCAGCAGGGATCACGCCTCGCATCCTAGCCTTTCACGATGAGCGGACTTGGGTGTCAGCCGCGCGCGGGGTTGGGTTTCGGCTCACGTCGGTCGAAATCCGTCATTGTCGAGAGCCCTACGTTGACCGGAGGCAATTAGTGCGCGCGCTGACGAGGATCGGTGCGTCGGGAGACATGCATTGGCCGTCACGTGCGTCTCGGCGAGCAACGCTGGTCGCGCTGGACCACTGGTGTGCCTCCGGGCGGGCCTGTTTAGACTATGTGTTATTGCGTGTGCAGGGAGAGAAGCCATTCGTTACTTCGTAACCGGGACTGATACCTCCGTCGGCAAAACAGTGGTCAGTTGTGGCCTATTGGCGCGAGCACGCGAGGCGGGTGCGACGACCTCAGGGTTAAAGCCGATTGCGGCGGGCGCCTCGCTGACGCCAGAGGGCCTTCAGAATGAGGATGCGCTTGCCCTGGCTGAGGTGAGCACGGTCAGGCTGCCCTATGCCTCTCGCAATCCGTTGTGTCTCGAGTCACCCATTGCACCGCATGTCGCGCTGTCACAGCGTGGTCAGATGTGTTCTGTGCAACAACTCCTGGAGGCGTTGGGCCCGGCGCTCGCACAGCCCGCTGACCTGACATTGATTGAGGGAGCAGGTGGATGGCTTGTGCCCTTAAATACCCGCGAGACGCTGGCAGATTTCGCCTGTGCTCTGAACGCACCAGTGATTTTGGTGGTGGGTATGCGTCTGGGTTGCCTCAATCACGCGGCCCTAACGGCCGCATCGATTCGGGCCAAGGGCGCGCAGCTGGCTGGCTGGGTGGCGAACATCATTGATCCGGAGATGGCGGCATTACAGGCGTCGCTCGAGACGCTGATTGACAGTCTTGAGACGCCCTGTCTGGGGGTCGTGCCCTACACCCAAACACCCAAGGCCACAGACATTGCGCGCGCATTACCGGATCTCAGTCAGGGTCTTCCCTAAATCGACCGAGCCCGTGCGTATTCCTCTAAGAGCCAGCGATGATCAGCGAGGGGTAAGCGAGGCCCAAATTGGGTCACTAAGTGACTGGCGGCATAGACAGCAAATCGAGCCGCCTCGGGGAAGCTCCAGCCTTGCTGGCGTCCAAATAGAAAGGCACCAGCAAACATATCACCGGCACCATTGGTATCCACGGCTGGCACAGAGCGACCCGCAATGGTGTGACGTGAGGTGCCGTCAAAGACAGTCGCGCCCTGCGCCCCTTGGGTACAGACCCAAGTCTGTGCGGTGTGTCCGAGTCGGTCAAAGGCGGCCTCTGGAGAGTCCGTCTGTGTCCAAGTCATGGCTTCTTGTTCATTACAAAATAAGAGGTCTACACCAGGACCAATCATCTCAGCAACGGCATCGCGGAAATAGGTGACCATGGCTGGGTCGGAGAAGGTGAATGCGATCGGAATTTGTGCCGCCCGCGCGAGCTGGTGGGCCTGAATTGCGGCTTGACGCGCGGTCTCTGAACTTGCGAGATAGCCCTCGATATAGACCATCCGTGAGTGCGCAAGTGCGCTTTGATCCACTTCATGGGGGCCAAGATCACCGGTGATCCCAAGATAGGTGTTCATGGTGCGCTCGGCATCGTCAGTGACCATGACCAAGCATCGCCCCGTCTGTCCCTCCGATGAAATCTCATGCAGATTTGTAGCAACGCCTGAGGCCACCAGATCCTGGTGATAAAACTGCCCAAGCGCATCGTTCGCGACTTTACAGCTGTAAAACACCTGCGCCCCAAAGTTTGCCGCGGCAATCAGAGTGTTGGCGGCAGAGCCGCCGCTTGCCTGTTTTTTTAGCTCGGCATGGTCTTGCAAGAAGGCATCGAGGGTCTGTAAACGCTGATCATCGATCAGCGTCATCATGCCTTTCTCGATCCCAAGAGAGGCCAGGACTGCATCAGTCACATGGTATTCGGTATCGACAAGGGCATTTCCCAGTCCGTAAAGGTCGTAGCGCGTCATCACAAGACCCGCGCAATCGCGTCACACAATGGATCAAGGTTCGCGGGTGTGATGCCGGCGACATTGATGCGTCCGGACCCCACGATGTAAATGTGATCGTCTGCGCGGAGCTTGAGGACTTGTGTTTCGGTGAGCCCTGAAAAGCTGAACATGCCTTTTTGATGATTGATAAATCCGAAGTCGACTTTCGACTGTCGGTCCGCCATGCCTTGGACAAACGCTTCTCGCATCGCACGAATACGTTGACGCATGTCGGCAAGCTCACTCACCCACTCTGCACGTAATGTTGCATCGCCTAAGATTGTTGCAACGATTGCACCCCCATGACTCGGTGGACTTGAATAAATGGCCCGAATTGCCGCTTGCATGTGACTGAAGGCCCGCTCTGCAGCGTCCGCCGTGTCTTCCACAACGGTTAGCGCCCCAATTCGCTCGTTGTAGAGCCCGAAGTTTTTCGAGTATGAGCTCGCAATCAGAACAGACAGTCCGGCATTGAGTAGGACATGCAGCCCAGCACGATCCTCTTCCAACCCGTCGCCAAATCCTTGATAGGCAAAATCCACGAGACACAACAGCCGCTTTTGTTGCGCGACTTGTGCGACCGCCGCCCATGCGTTCGGCGTGAGGTCAATGCCAGATGGGTTATGGCAACAACCGTGCAAAATGACAATATCCCCCTCAGGGATGGCGGCGAGGTCCGCCATGAAGCCTGCTTCGTCGAGTGATTGTGCCGCTTTGTCATAGTACCGGTAGGACTTCACAGCAAAGCCTGCGGCTTCGAAAATGGCTTGGTGGTTCGCCCACGTTGGTTGCGAGACCCAGACGGTTGCGGTTGGTAGCGCGCGTTGACAGAAATCAGCTGCAACGCGAAGTGCACCGGTCCCCCCAGGCGTTTGTGCCGTTTTCGCCCGACCCGTTGTCGTCAGCGCATGCCCTTCACCAAACAGCAAGGCTTGTGTTTGTGCGGCCAGCGCTGGCAATCCTGGGATGCTTAGGTAACTTTTTGTCGATTCATGATCAAGCAGATGACGCTCCGCGGCTTTCACTGCACGCAGCACGGGCGTTTTGCCGGTGGCATCCTGATACACGCCAACCCCCAGGTTAATTTTTCCAGGGTGTGTGTCGGCCTTAAAGGTTTCGGTGAGGCCTAAAATCGGATCTGCCGGTGCGAGATCGAGATGAAACATGCTGATGCTCCAATGCGGATGTCATAAAGGTCGCGATTCTCGCACACAACGGGCTAAACTGTCCGCTGGAATCCGCTTCAAACCAAGGTCTTACCGGGTGTTTGGACGCTGTGCCGTAATCACTGCACGGCGCGGTCGAGGCAAGCCCTCAATGGTGCGCGAATGGTCTTGAGGATCAAGCGCAGCCTCGAAGGACTCGAAGCGCATCCAAGGAGTCTGTCGCTGCTCGTCCAGGGTTGTGACGGTGGTCCCGCGATGTGTGATGTCCACAAATCCAAGACGGTCGAGCCATCGGATCAGATGATCGACCGAGGGCAAGAACCACACATTATTCATCCGCGCGTAGCGTGCTTGAGGCACTACAACCGTATCGTCACCGCCCTCAACGACCAGCGTTTCGAGGACCAAAGTACCCCCTGGGGTCAGCAGTGCATGCAATTGTTCAAGATGGCCAAGTGGGTCTTTCCGGTGATAGAGAACCCCCATACTCAACACCGTCTCAAAGCGTAACTCATCCGCTTGAAAGGCTTCGAGGGTAACCGGCAGGCTTGCGACCGGATGCGCTCCGACGAGCGCACTGACTGCCGCGAATTGGCAGTGAAACAGGACGCTGGGATCGATCCCAAGGACTTCTCGGGCGCCAGCGCCATAGAGCCGCCAAAGGTGATAGCCCGACCCCGAACCAACATCCAGAACGCGCTGACCGGCCACCGTTAAAAACGGTGCAATCCGATCCCATTTCCAGTCAGAGCGCCATTCGGTGTCGATGATCAGGTCACCAAATTGGAAGGGTCCTTTCCGCCAGGGCATCAATCCTTTGAGTGCGGTTTCAAGTGCCTCGCGGCAGGACTCTGGGAAGTCTGTGAGCCCGACCGCGCTGGCATTGAAGACGGGTTGGCCTGCGTGCAGAGGTAGGTGCGCGAGGGCCTCGTTCCACCGGCCCAGATCGCCGTGGGTGAGGCGTTGCTCGAGTATTGCATGGTGGCGTGTCACACACGCTGCAAGCCAAGGGATCCGAGAATTTGTCCAGGCGCGCGAGATATCCAGTGTCATACCAGCGCTAACCAGGCTCGGAAATTTAAGCAGTGGAAAAATCCGGTGACACTGCGAAAGCCTGCCGCATAGAGCCGATCTACATGCTGCGCTTCGGTCTCGGGAATCAGGAAATTTTCGATGGAGGCACGCTTTTGTGCAATTTCGAGGTCACTGTAGCCATTGGCACGTTTGAAGTCGTGATGGACCTCTGTGAGAACCGTTTGGCTGTTAGCGTCGGTGACACAGGTTTTTTCTGCGAGGATGAGGCAACCGCCGGGGACCATCGCTGCGGCGAGCCTGCTCAGGAGCGCTGTCCGCTCTTCGACGGGAATGAACTGCAGCGTAAAGTTAAGTGTCACCACCGAACACGGGGCATAGTCGTAGTGGCATGCGTCGGCCTCGATCCAATCGATCGGGATGATTGCTTCGGGGGTGTGTTCAGCGATCCGTTGCGCCTGGGTCAGCATTGCTGAGGAGGTGTCTAGGGCACCAATTCGGCAGCCCACTTGTTGCACTTGAGTGGAGAGTGCCAAGGTGGTGGCGCCGAGAGAACAGCCCAGGTCGTACAGCCGTGTGTGAGGCTTCGCGTAGCGCTTCGCAATTAACCCTGATAGCCCGACCACATGGCCATACCCCGGCACACTGCGTCGAATCATGTCGGGAAACACTTGGGCAACCGCTTCGTCAAAACGAAACTGCCCGAGTTGCTCCCAGGGGGTGCTGTAAAGGGTATCTGGTTGATCTGTCACTGGTTGCTCTCCGTCGAAGTCTGTCATGATACCGGAAGCGCGTGGAGGACAGCGATGGAGTTAAGTGTTGGATTGGGTGTCTTGGCAGTGCTTGGATGCGCTGGCACGGTGTGGTTTGGCCGCTGTTATCTCCGTGCCCAACGTGCCCTTGACCAAGCCTCTGCGCAGCTGCAGTCGGCCAGCCGTGATGAGGAGCGCATGCGGTTGATGAAGGCAGAATTTGAGGTGCTCTCGCAGACATTGCTGGAGGCGCGGGCGACGCAACTAAAGACCCAGCAGCAGGAAAGCCTCGAGACACTCTTGTCTCCACTGAAAACAGAGCTTGCGCAATTCAAGGCGCGTGTGAATGAGGTGTACGAACGCGAAACGCGAGACCGGATGAGCCTGCATCAGGAGATCTTGTCCTTGAAGGCGCTCAATCAGCAAATGAGTGCTGAGGCCAATAACCTGACCCGAGCGCTCAAAGGTGAGAATAAAACGGCCGGTAATTGGGGTGAATTGGTGCTCGATCGTGTGCTATCTGCCTCGGGCCTGCGCGAAGGACATGAGTATCTGCGGCAGCCCAGTTTGCAGGGTGATCAGGGGCGATTGCAGCCAGACGTGATCGTCAATTTACCGGATCAAAAGTGCCTGATTGTGGATGCTAAGTTGTCTCTGAAAGACTATGAGCGTGCGTCGTCAGCGGTCGATGAAGCGACACGCGTCGAGGCACTCAAGGCTCACACCCAGTCGATGCGCACGCATGTTCGCGGATTGTCGGGAAAGCAATACAGCGGGTTATCCGAACTGACCACTGTGGATTTTGTGATTATGTTTGTGCCGGTTGAGCCTGCGTTCTCTGCCGCCTTCGATGTAGCACCGACGTTGTTTACCGATGCCTTGTCACAAGGCGTGGTGATTGCGTCGCCGACCACCTTATTGGCGCTCTTACGAACCGTCGAACATGTGTGGCGTGTTGAACATCAAAATCGGAATACTCGAGAAATTGCCGACCTCGGTGGCAAACTCTTTGACCAATTTGTGCTGTTCGCAGAGAGTTTTGAAGAAATCGGCGATCGTCTACAGCGGAGTCAGGATGCCTATGAGAAAGCCCGTGGCCGACTCAGTACCGGACGTGGCAATTTAGTGCGTCGTGCGGAGCAATTACGTGCCCTCGGCGCAAACGCAGCTCGTGCTCTTCCGGAGACTTTAAAGCAAGACGGCAGCGATGACTAACGTTGCCGTGCGGCAACTTGGACGAGCCCACCATCGCAGTCGTCAGTGAGCCTTACCCGACAGGCCAGGCGTGAGGTGGGTCTCGGATCGAGGCAAAAACTCAGCATATCGCGCTCACGATCATCGGAAGATGACAGGTGTGTCCACTGGGGATCGAGATACACATGACAGGTGGCACAGGCCCCTCCACCACCACAGTCTGCAAGTACCCCTTGAATGCGCGCGCGGGTCAACGCACGCAAGAGCGTCTCTCCGGCGGCAAAGGGGACGCGTCGGTCTTGGGAGTCTGGTCCGATGCAACGGAAGCTAGGCATTTGAACGGGTTAATTCGTGCCAAACGAGCATGAATATCTCCTCTAATTGGCGGACCGAGCAGCGATACATTCGAGATACAGTAGGGCTATTCAATCAAAAAGGAAGATGGCATGGAACGTGAGATTGTTCGAGTGGTGCGCGGTCGTCATGTAACTGACGGGGCAGGCGTCAACATCTGTCGCGTGATCGGTATTCCCGGCGCGGACTACGTCGATCCTTTTTTAATGCTGGATGATTTCCGAAACGATGATCCGGACGGCTACATCGCGGGCTTTCCGCCGCACCCACACCGTGGGTTCGAAACCGTCACTTACATGTTAAAGGGCCGTATGCGCCATCGGGATTCCGCAGGTAACCAAGGCTTGTTGGAAGGGGGAAGTGTGCAGTGGATGACGGCGGGTCGCGGTATTTTGCACTCTGAGATGCCTGAGCAGACTGATGGTGCGATGTGGGGATTTCAGTTATGGCTGAACTTACCTCAGCGGGATCAGATGGCGCCTCCTGGGTACCAAGACATTCCAGCCGCACAGATCACTGAGTTCACCCAAGACGGTGTCGCGGTGCGTCTGGTTGCGGGGAACCTGTTTGGGCACTGGGGTCCCGCGCAGACCTTTTATCCAGTCGTCATGGCGGATTTTGCTCTCCCAGCTGGCGGGTCGCTCGGTGTGCCGCTCCCCAAAGGCGATACGGTGATTGCTTTTTGTTTTGAGGGGACACTCAGTGTGGGGGATCGCACGCTCGTTGATGGCGATCTTGCCATTGCCGGTCGGGAGGGTGTTCTGCACCTGACAGGTGGTCAAACCGGCGGGCGTGCACTGGTATTGTCCGCGCAGCCACTGGGAGAACCCATCGCGCGGCATGGTCCCTTTGTCCTTGCGACCGAACAAGAACTCCGGCAGGCCTTTTTGGATTACCAGATGGGCATTTTGGCCCCTAATCAGTCGGCGTTTCTTGCGTCTGGTGGCCGCGGGTAACGTCACCAGCCACCAACAAGGGCGCGGCATCGAGATGTTTTGCGCCCATCATTTCAGCGACGCGCTGGAGGACAAAGACGACTTGATGCTTTTCCCAGTCATGGAGATTGTCAAAGCGTCGAATAAAGTGCTCTTGTAAGGGCTTCGGAGCGCTCGCGAGAACCGTCTCTCCTGTTTCAGTAATGGTGAGAAAGACTTTGCGTCGATCGGCTCCGGAACGATGTCTTTCGACCAATCCGCGTCGTTCTAACCGATCCACAATCGCAGTCACTGTTGCTTGTGAGAGCGTCACCTCCTCGGAGATCGCTCGAATTGGCTGTTCTGGCATGGTTGCCACGGCCTGTAGCACCAGCAGTTGTGGTGTGGTGAGTCCAAACTCCTTCCCTAATCGATTTGAGTGTTGGTCGATCGCCTGCACGATGCGTCGCAGGGCGACTAGGACGTCCGTTTCTAATGGATACACTGGTCCTCCTTGCTGACCGCGTGAATGTTTCGCCAATTAAATTTCGTCTGCAAATTATTTGAGAACTTCATGATCTTTGCAATCTAAATTAAATATATGATTTTAAATGATTTAATATCAGATTTGAGATGACAGCCCAGTTTAAGTAGACTAAAAAACGTTTCGTGGCTAAATGATTTGGCCCGAAGTTCATTCTTGAAAAAACAACTGGGGTTACAACATGTTGAGACAAACAGCAGCACGTCTAGCAATGGCAACGGCTGGTCTGGTCGTCAGTGGAGCCGTCCTGGCGGGCGGTCATTCGGGCGCATGTGGCAAAGTCACCATTGCAGAAATGAGTTGGGCAAGTGCGGCATTCCTTGCGCACATCGATGGCATTATTTTGAAGGAAGGCTATGGATGTGATGTGGAGATGGTGCCAGGCGATACGGTCCCGACCACAACATCAATGGCGGAAAAAGGAATGCCGGATATTGCGCCGGAACTTTGGGCAAACTCGGCTCGCATCGTGATTGATCAAGCCGTGTCCGAAAATCGGCTGGTAAAACTCAATCCAAAGCCAATCTCTGGCGCCGGTGAAGGGTGGTTTATCTCCGGTGCGATCGCCAAAGCCCACCCGGAACTGAAAACGGTTGATGACGTTTTGGCACGGCCGGATTTGTTCCCACACCCAGAAGATCCCAGCAAAGGGGCGTTCCATACCTGTCCAGCCGGCTGGGGGTGTGAGCTCTCAAATTCTAATTTGTTCCGGGCATTTGATATGGAAGCAAAGGGATGGATGCCCGTGTTGCCTGGCTCTGGTGCAGGACTCGATGGCTCGATTGCGCGCGCTGGAGAGCGCGATGACGCGTGGTTCGGGTACTACTGGGCGCCAACCACCTTGGTTGGAAAGTATGGATTCCAGCCAATCGACTGGAACCGAGGCTACGACCCGAAAAACTGGGATGAGTGTATTTCACTCCCTGCGGATGAGTGCGACAACCCTCAAGAGACTAGCTGGACAGTGTCTGAAGTGGTCAGCTTGGCCACTGTGGATTTCGCCTCCAAAGCGCCGGTCGCCGCAGAGTATGTGCAAAAGCGTGCGTTCGACTTGGCATTACTTGGCAAGTATCTGACGTACATGGATGCAAATCAGGCCGCCGGGGAAGACGGTGCAATCGAGTTTCTTTTGAATGAAGAAGCTGTTTGGCAGCAGTGGGTAACCCCAGAGGCTGCGCAAAAAATCAAAGCAGCACTCTAACGAGACGCAGCCGAGGGGCGCCGTGAGGCGCCCCTTCCAGCGAGGCAGTCATGGAATTTTTTACTGAATTTCCCGCGCTTGGTCGACGTGATCTGAGAGATCTTCGGCTGGCAATTGATCAAAGTTTTAAAGGATTCTCGCGCGAATACGGTGAACAAATCGAAGCACTCTTTGATCCGTTATTGCAGTTTCTGATTGGTTTTGAGCGCCTGCTTCAGGCCACGCCATGGCCAATCTTCATTCTGGTGGTGTGTGGGCTTGCGTGGCTCGCCAGTCGTAGCATTCGCATCGTGATCGGCACCGCTGTCAGTTTTTATCTGATCGGGCTGTTTGGCATGTGGGAAGACACGATGAGCACGGTCAGTATGATCGCCGTCTCAACGATTCTGTGCCTCAGTGTGGGGCTCCCGATTGGCGTGCTGATGTCGCGTTCTGACCGTGCACAGTCAATCGTCACCCCAATTCTTGATGTCATGCAGACCATCCCGTCCTTTGTCTATCTCATCCCGGTGGTGATGTTGTTGGGCATTGGAAAGGTGCCTGGGCTGATCGCGGTGGTGATCTATGCGATCCCACCGATTATTCGTTTGACCAATTTAGGGATTCGGTTGGTTGATTCCGAAGTGTTGGAGGCGGCCGATGCGTTTGGGGCCAATCCCTGGCAACGGCTCACGCAAGTGCAGATTCCGTTGGCGCTGCCCAATATCTTCGCCGGCGTGAATCAAAAATCAAACCATCATGATGTCGCTCGCGATGGTCGTGATCGCATCGATGATTGGTGTCAGTGGATTGGGACAACCGGTCCTGAAAGCGGTCTCCAACCAGTATCTTGCAATGGGTTTGTTAAATGGGATGGCGATCGTTGCACTCGCCATCATTTTTGACCGGATCAGTCAGTCCTACGGACAGCGTTTACAGAAATTCCGTCAGAACGGGCATTGAGATGACAACAAAAATAGAAATTAAGTCGCTGTATAAGATTTTCGGCCCCGATGCGGCTGCGATGATGGAAAAAGTCAGGTCAGGGACGACCAAAGAGCAACTCAATGATGAGTTCAATCACGTCTTAGGCCTCAACAATATCAACCTCGAGATCCCTGATCAGGGGATTCAGGTGGTCATGGGGCTGTCAGGATCGGGGAAGTCGACCTTGATTCGGCACATCAATCGATTGATTGAACCGACGTCTGGTGAAGTTTGGATCGATGGTGTGAATGTGCTCGCGATGAGCGACGCTGAGTTACGCGACTTTCGCCGTCAGCGAGCCTCGATGGTGTTCCAAAAGTTTGCACTGTTGCCGCATCGGACGGTCTTGGAAAACACGCAGTATGGCCTAGAGATTCAGGGGCTCGCTGAGAAAGAGGCCAAAAAACGGGCACGTCACTGGATTGAGCGTGTCGGCCTCGCTGGTTATGAGGAGAATTACCCTGGCCAATTGTCGGGCGGGATGCAGCAACGCGTTGGCCTCGCCCGCGCCTTGGCGACGGATGCGGATATCTTGCTGATGGATGAGGCGTTTAGTGCGCTCGATCCACTGATTCGCACGGACATGCAAAATATTCTCTTGGATCTTCAGTCTGAGCTTCACAAAACGATCGTATTTATCACCCATGATCTTGAAGAAGCGCTGCGGATTGGCGACCGGATTGCCATTCTGCGCGATGGGCGCGTGATTCAGCAGGGCACGCCGCAACAAATCGTGCTTAAACCGAAGGACGATTACATTGCCGACTTCACCAAGGACATCAATCGCGGTCGGGTGATTCGGCTGAAAACCATCATGAAGTCGGACAACGGACAACAGGGTCCTGAGTTGTCAGGTGACATGTTGGTTGAAGATGCCGCACAATTGGTGACCGATTCGCCGTCCTCTCATGCGCGTGTGATGGATGGTGAAGGTCGTTGCGTCGGTGTCGTCAATATTACCGATCTCATTCGAGCGATGGCGCGGCCAGATATCGAATCACGGATAGAAGATTTGTAGGCATGTCTAAAGAGACTCGGCTCGTTTATTCCACCGAGTCGGGTCGTATTCGATCTGACTCAACCCCGATTGCGTTGGAGAACCCAGCGGAATCTGTGTGTCGTGTCCGTCGTGAAGTGAAAGGCCGGGGTGGAAAAGAAGCGACGGTGATTTGGGATGTTCCTGGGGGTCCTGATGCACTGACCGCGTTGGCAAAACGCTTAAAGCAGCGCTTAGGCACCGGGGGATCAGCCAAAGACGGACAGATTGTGATTCAGGGGAATCGCGTCGATGCGGTCCTCGAAGCACTCAAGGCATGGGGCGTGAAAGCAATGAAGGCGGGTGGATGAGCGTATCGATTGAGGCATTTAAGACCACTCTGGGCGGGTTTCCGTCGGGTGTCACCATTGTCACGGCTTGGGATGCACAGGGTGCGCTCAAGGGGATGACGGCAAGCGCATTTTGTTCGGTCTCTCTCGATCCACCGTTGGTGCTGGTGTGTCCCGCAAAGCAGGCCGATTGTTACAAGGCGCTCACCGAGGCGTCCGTCTTTAGCATTCACTTGCTCGGAGGCGATCAGGCAGGCCTTGCTTGGCAGTTTTCGAAGTCAGGCGCCGAGAAGACGCAGGGTGTTGAGGCCTCACAAGGCCCTGAAGGGGCGCCTCGATTGCCCGGTACCTTTGCCTATCTGGTCTGTCGGCCCTACGCGCTCTATGACGGGGGAGACCATGGCATTCTGGTTGGAGAGGTCATCCACTTAGATCCGCCTAACCCGGCCGAGGCGCCTCTGGCGTATTGTCGTGGACAACTTGGACCGCTCCCATCGCTCGTCTAACACGTGAATTCTCATCCAGCGCTTGTTGCGGTCGGGACTGCCCCCATACCTGTTTCGAGTGCATTGGAGGTATTTATGCGGTGTATTTCTGTTGGGCTAGTGAGTGGTGTGGTGCTCTCTGCAAGCTTGGCAGTCGCACAAGCGCCTGTGGAGCTTGAGTACACAGTGTCCTTGGGTCCAGTCGATCTCGCTGACTTTCGTGCAGAACTGCTTGATCTTGACGGTGTGCAGTCGGTTCAAGTGCAGTTCGCTTCACGCGGCGTGGCGGCCTGGTGGTCGGAAGCCGAGGGTTCCCTGGAAGTACTCACCTTGCCAAATCAGATGCGAACCCTCAGTGGTTTTGGGCAATGGGGGGATTATTCCAGTCAGGTCGACGTGTTGTGGCCCTCTGCTGAACATGTACCACAGGTTGAGCTGGTGCGTAGCCGGCCACCCAGATCACCCTTGTCTCCGGTTCCTGAGGAGTCCACTGTGGGGACTGTCGATCCCTTTGCGCCAGTCTTTCTGCTCAGCCAGCAACTGGGCGACGGTCAGCCCTGTGTCGGTTTTTTCCAAATTTATGATGGGATTCGTCGCTATAACGTGACCGTCGCAGAGGGTGCGACGCGCGAGATTCAAGAGTCATCGCCGTTTTACTCCGGGACCGTGCGGACGTGTGAGATCGCTGTCGAGCGGATTGGCGGATTTTCTGAGCGGCGCGGCGTCTTTCGATTTGGTGAGGGTGAGATTTCCAGGCGGCTCTATTTCGGTGAGCTCAATGGGCGT
>RFUY01000130.1 GCA_009922705.1 Gammaproteobacteria bacterium | reverse complement strand
CTCTGTTCCGTTCCGAGCGCGAATTCAAGCGCCGTTGGACCATCGCTAGAGGTGATCACTCACAGCAGGTTGAGCAGCATGCTCATCCTGCTGTGACTCTTTGTCGGATCATCGGCAATGATTTGTTCCCCAGGCAGCAGACAGGCCAGGCTGTCGCCAATCTCAAAACCATTCTGCAACGGGAATCTAATCCTCATGAATGGAGGAAGCTCTTTATCCTCAATCGATTTATTGATCTCGATCTTCAATATGAAGCCGTTGAGCTCATTCGCGAGGCCGGTCATTCTTGTGAAGTGATTGGGTTTGAGCCTGATGTTTATCGATCTCTTCGCTATCGCCCGGAGATCTTTGGCGGACTAGACTATTTTCAGTCTTCCGAATTTAAGGCCAAAGATTCATTTTGCCAGGATCGCGAACGAATTTGGGCTTGTGGCGAGAAGATTCGTTATCTGATGAATATTAATGGTGCGCGTAATCATGCATTAGCGCTGGGCAGAATCTGTTCGGATTGGACGCTTGTTCTTGATGGGAGTTGCTTCCTGACCCATGCCGTTTTTGAAGCACTGCAGTCAGACCTCTCAGCTTCTCCCAACGTTCCTTATCTGATCGTGCCCATGCGTCGTCAGGCGGAGGCGTGTGATCTGGAAGATCTCGATGTCTCGCCCACGCATCGGGAGGAGCCGCAGATCGGTTTTCGCTCAGATGCGACTGAGCAATTTGATGAGGCTTATCCCTATGGGGTTCGCGACAAGACTAGTCTTCTTAACCGGCTCGGCGTGCCTGGCCCTTGGTGCGCATGGGCACCGCTGGACTGGCATCCCGAGGCGTTGACCCGTTCGACGGACCGGCATTTGTACAAATTCGGCTCTGCTTCTGTGGTTCGCCTCACCTCAGGTGTCGCGAATGGTTCCTTGGAGCAGGTTGGTGCCCAAATGAAACGCTATCGCTCTCGTATTACAGCGATTTTTGCCACACTGCAAGCTGTGGACCAGCAATGTGAGGCTGTCGATGCCGGCCTCCTTGCCGGTATTACAGGTGCTACAAGCACTCTTTAAAGACGACATTTTTCGATGGCGATGGTCCCCGATTCTCTGCGCAGCGTGATCAAGCGGATGGTCCGCGGCAAGCCGGCTCCCCCACCGCTTCCTTTGCCACAGCGCCAACTCGTGCTCGGGCTTGGGGCGATGAAGTCTGGTACGACCTGGCTCTCAGACTATTTGGGTGGTCACCCCCAGTTCTTTCATTCTCCGATTAAGGAGATGAATGCTTTTGCTTCTCTCTATCCCGATAACCCTGTTTATCCCAGTTATATCTATAAGCCCGGAAACTCTTATCGCATTTGGCGGATGGAGAGAATTGTCCTTTCCTTTGGAGTGAAGCCTCCTCGGCTCGATCAAACTGATGCGGAGCAAGAGCGTTTCGACCGCCTGCGTGCCCTCGCACAGTTGGGTCGTATTGCAGCTGTTGAAGACTATCTAAGTTTCTTTGCCGAACGCATTGGTTCCGAGCTGCATTTCGGTGAAATCTCGCCCTCGTATGCGCACCTGCCACCCGAGGCTTACACGCAGATGGCATCGCTCACGCAAGATGTGCGATTCCTTTTCCTCATGCGAGATCCGACCGACCGTGCGGCTTCCCATCTGCGCCACGCGCGCCGGCGTGTCGATAAGCATGTTGATCTTGATGATCTTCTGGAGCGTGTTGATGCATCCAATCCGATTTTCATTCGTTCCGACTATCGATACACGCTGAATACATTGCGCGATTTGGGCCTAGCCGAGCGCTGCCGCTTCCTGATCTACGAAGACTTGTTCAATCAAGATTGCATGGATAGCCTTTGTGATTGGCTTGGGCTTCCCCGGCATGAGGCCGTCTTTGATAAGCGACTCAACCCTGGGGTTGGTGATGCCTTGAGCTCTGAGCAGCTCTCCAGGCTGAGAGATCGTTTGGCACCGATCTACGATGGTCTCCACTCTGATCCTGCTGTCGCTTCGGCCACGTCGTGGCGCTGGTAACCCGATGAGGGGAGTAGGGTCCGAATTGGGTGGAGAAGGTCTTTGATGGCGCAGGGGTTCCTGGCTGGACTGAACGACGCTCAACGCCGTGCCGTTGACCACCACGTTGGCCCGCTGCTCGTGGTTGCGGGCGCCGGCAGTGGTAAAACGCGTGCTCTCACCCATCGCATTGCTCACCTCATTGGGCAGCATGGTGTGGATCCGGCTGAATTGTTAGCGGTCACCTTCACCAATAAGGCTGCCCGAGAGATGAAAGAGCGGCTGGAGTTACTCCTGGCCCAAAAGTTAGCTCAGAGCCAGTTTGGTCAGCCCTGGAGCACATTGCCTGCGGTTGAGCAGCGTCAGCTGCGCTCGAGGATTTATCGAGACGTCATCAAGGACCTTTGGATTGGCACGTTTCATGCATTGTTTGCGCGTCTTCTTCGTTTTGATATCGACAAATTCCGTGATCCAGAAGGGCTGACTTGGACGCGTCAATTCTCGATCTACGATGAGGGCGATACGCAGAGCCTGGTTAAGGAGATTGTGACCCAAGAGCTTGGTTTAGACCCCAAGCGATTTGAACCCAAAAAGGTTCGTTGGGCGATCAGTAATGCGAAAAATCAAGGTTGGATGCCTGAACAGCTTGAAGCTGACGCGGGTGGACAGCGCGGCAAACTTATGGCTGAAACCTATCGCCGTTATCGCCGGGCTCTCGCTGCCAACAATGCCCTTGACTTCGACGACCTATTGCTGCTGCCTGTTCAGTTGCTGCGTCAGAATGAAGAGGTGCGCCATTACTGGCACCGGCGCTTCAAGCATGTGTTGGTGGATGAGTACCAAGATACCAACCGCACCCAATATGAGCTAATCAAGCTCCTTGTTGCCGATGGTCGCGATCCAGCGGATTTTGGCGAGTGGCAGGGACGGTCTGTGTTTGTTGTTGGCGATGCTGATCAAAGTATTTATAGCTTCCGAGCTGCTGATTTCACCATCCTGATGGGTTTTCAGGAGGACTTTGGTGATGGTGCGCCCGATGATGCCACGCGCACCATGGTGAAACTTGAAGAAAACTACCGTTCAACGGCCACGATTCTTGAAGCTGCCAATGCGCTCATTTCGAATAATACCGAGAGGATTGACAAGGTTTTGCGGCCCACCCGTGGCGATGGTGAGCTGATCACCCTCACCCGTTGTGACGACGAGATTGCCGAGGCTGAGGCTGTTGTGCATCGCATGCGCATGTTGGAGGCTGCTAATCCAGATCTCGGTTGGCGCGACATGGCTGTGCTGTATCGCACCAATGCCCAGAGCCGTGCGATGGAGGAGTCGCTGGTGCGCTGGGGCATCCCTTACGTGGTGGTGGGCGGACTGCGCTTTTATGACCGGCGTGAAATCAAGGACATCCTTGGCTATTTGAAGTTGCTGGTGAATCCGGCCGATACGGTGAGCCTGTTGCGAGTTCTCAATACGCCCAAGCGTGGGATTGGCAAGACCACGATTGAACGTCTGAGTGATGCTTCCAATCAGCTTGGAATCCCCCTCTGGGATGTGGTGAGTGATCCAGAGGCTGTTCGCTCCTTAGGGGGGCGTTCGGCGAAGGGCCTACTCCAATTCAGCGAGCTGATTCGTTCGTTGCAAGCCCGTGCGGAAACGGCGCCGCCCTCGGAATTGGTGCAAGTGGTGATGGAGCAGAGCGGTTATCTGGCTGAGTTGATTGCAGCTGGTACGGACGAGGCTGAAGATCGACGCCGCAATCTCAATGAATTGGTGAATGCTGCTCTTCAGTATCAAGAGGAAAACGAGGAGGGGTCGCTTGATGATTTCCTCGCCTCTGCGGCCCTTGCCAGTGATGCCGATAGCAAAGACACGGAGCAGGACCGCGTCACGTTGATGACCTTGCATGCCAGTAAAGGTCTTGAGTTTCCGGTGGTGTTTCTGGTGGGATTGGAGCAGGGTCTGTTTCCCAGCTACCGCTCGTTGGATGATCCGGCGGCGCTGGAAGAAGAGCGGCGCCTTTGTTATGTCGGTATCACCCGCGCGAAGGAACGCTTGTTTTTGTCTCACGCCAGTGAACGGCGGCTGTGGGGCGGGATGCGTGAGCCGGCTGTGCCATCTGTTTTCCTCTCGGAACTTCCAGATGAACTCGTGCAGGGGGATCTTCCCCGCAGTGGCGGGGCAGCTCTGAGGCGTGAGAACCGCTTGGAGCGTCTCACCCGCGTGGATCGGGCTGAGAGTGAGCAGGTTCGATCTGGCGGAGATGCGGGTCAGCCAGCCAATGCCGTTCGGCGCCGTGGATCCGGTGGCTCCAGCAAGGTTTGGGCCGTAGGCGATCGATTGATGCATAGCTCCTTCGGCGAGGGGCATGTGACCCACCTGTTCGGTAGTGGTGAAAAGATCTCAATCGCGGTGAAATTTGAGGGCATGGGACCCAAAATCCTGGATCCGCGCTTGGCACCGATTCAGCCCCTATGACGACCTTGGTGCTGCATATCGGTTCACCAAAAACCGGTTCCTCAGCCATTCAGTCAGCGATTCGGCCGCAGCGTTGGCGCATCCCATCGGA
>RFUY01000129.1 GCA_009922705.1 Gammaproteobacteria bacterium | reverse complement strand
GTGACCGGCCAACCGGATTGGGCGACGGTCGTGATGAAATATGCATCTCCGGTCACACTCCATCCAGCGTCGCTACTGGCCTACTTAGTCTCATTTCGCAACCACACCGGATTCCATGAGGCCTGTATTGAGCGAATTTTTCAAGATCTGAATAACCTCTTAAATCCGACCGAACTGATTGTTTGGGCAGGATTTGTTCGTCGTGGTGGTCTTGATATCAACCCTGTCCGCGCGCTGAGCACAACGAATTTCTTGCCTCCGAGGCTCGCTCGGCACTAACGTTAAACTTTCCGTTACAGAGGTTGGAGGGGGCATGTCACCCATTGATGCATTGTTGTCTCGCGTTTCGATGCCAAAGGTCTCTGCGCCAGGCCTGACTGAGCCTGAGTTGATGACATTGATCAAAGCAGGATTGCGGGCCTGCGATCATGGAAGACTGCGACCTTTTCGGTTCATCTTGCTGGAAGGGGATGCCCGTATCCGTCTTGGTGAGGCCATGAGCGATTATTTGCATGGCGATCTTGTTGATGTCTCTGAGGCGGCGATTGAGGCGGCAAAAAATAAAGCATTGCGAGCGCCGACACTGCTGAGCGTGATTTTTTCTCCGAAGGACAACGATAAGATTCCTGAGAGTGAGCAGTTGGTCTCGGCGGGCTGTGCGGCACAGATGATTGTCACTGCCGCGCACTTGATGGGGCTCGGGGCGATGTGGCGTACCGGGAATGTAGCCTATTCGGGAGAAGTCTCACAGGTACTTGGTTTGGAGGAGCATGAGCAAGTGGTCGCAATGATCTACTTGGGGCGACCTGCAATCGAAACGCCAAAGCCACCAGAGCTGGACCCACTGGCATTTCTGACACGACTGTGACGCTGGTCATCAATCAACCTACGGTGTATTCTGCCGCCCCTTCGGAGAGGTGCCTGAGTGGTTGAAAGGGCTCGCCTGGAAAGCGTGTATACGGGGAACCGTATCGGGGGTTCGAATCCCCCTCTCTCCGCCATTTAATTAATTAACAATTAAATCAATGTATTAATTTTATCTTCTGATCAATTGTATGGGATTACTTCGCTTTATGCGGCTGAATCCTGATCTGACCTGTTCCACGAGCTGTAGTGGTCAATAGAAACGAGGCACCATTGTAAGTTGTTGTTCTACTTTTGTTGGCTCTACCCCTGAAGCACCCCTATAAACCGACTTGATGTTCATTGAGAAGGCGATGATTCATTGATTCGCAGCAGAGGTGTCGATCAACACGATCAATGTCGCTGTGATGTGGGGGGAACGCTTCAAGTGTATTGGTATCTTCAGTATTCCTTTGATACATGTTTTCACTATTGGGTGGTGTCTAGAAGAGGTATGCATGAAAACCAATCATAAAGTTGCAATCGTTACTGGCGCGGGCCGAAATATTGGGGAAGCGATCGCGCATCGCTTGGCTCAAGATGGCTGTGCAATCGCAGTCGTGGATCTTGATCAAGGACGTGCCGATCATGTCGTTGCCGATCTCGTTGCAAAGGGTGTCGAGGCGGCTGCCTTTGTCTGTGACGTCTCCGACCCAGCTCAAATTCAGGCCACTGTGGAGGCCGTACACACGCATTTCGGGCGGATTGATGTGCTGGTCAATAACGTTGCGATTTCGGATAACAAACACATCTTGGATATTGATCTGGCTCTTTGGCAGAAGACCTTGGATATCACGCTCACAGCACCGTTTTATTTCACAAAATGTGTCGCTGCGAAGATGGTTGCGGACGGTGCGCCCGGCAATATTGTGAACGTGTCGTCAACCACTGGCTATTTCGGGCGTGGACGTGCCATTGCCTACGCCGCCGCAAAGGGTGGCGTCGTGAATTTGACCCGCGCTATGGCGATTCAACTTGCTGACCATAATATTCGCGTCAATAGTGTGGTACCGAACAAGATTGGCTCTCCTGTTGGTAAAGATGAGTTTGACCCGAGTCGCCCGATCGTCAATTTAAGAAACCGGCCTGGCGTGCCTGACGATCTGGCGAACGCCGTGGCCTTTTTGGTCTCCGATCAATCCGACTTCATTGTCGGTGCGGATCTATTCGTCGATGGCGGATGTTCGGTCATCATGCCCGGCGGCAGCGGTTGATCCATCTGCCCTAACTGAGGCGTCGGCTGACGCCTCATGGCGTTGCTTCTAATCGGCTGCACCTGGCTCTTGTTGTCATAGTTTTGTCATCAAATCAACATATCTTGACACGTTTAGCGATGGAGTTCGGCTATGGGTGTCTTTGAGCGGTATTTAACAGTTTGGGTGGGGCTCGGCATCTGTGCAGGTGTCGGGCTGGGCCTCTTGATCCCTGATCTCTTCGCAGTCGTTGCTGCGCTAGAATTCGCACATGTCAACATTGTTGTTGCAGTCTTCATCTGGATCATGATCTATCCCATGATGCTGCAAATTGAGTGGTCAGCTGTTCGAGATGTTGGCAAGCGACCCCAAGGACTAGTGCTCACGCTGGTGGTGAATTGGTTGATTAAGCCCTTCACGATGGCTGGCTTGGGGGTCTTGTTTTTCCAGGTGCTCTTCGCCGATTGGGTGGATCCGCAGTCTGCAAGCGAGTACATCGCCGGAATGATTTTGCTGGGTGTTGCGCCCTGTACCGCGATGGTCTTTGTCTGGAGCCAATTGGTGCGTGGTGATGCGAACTACACGCTCGTGCAAGTGTCGGTCAACGATTTAATTATGATCGTCGCCTTTGCGCCGATTGCTGCATTTCTACTCGGCGTCACGGATGTCACAGTGCCTTGGGAGACACTAGTTCTGTCGACGGTTTTATATGTTGTGTTGCCTTTAGTTGCCGGGGTACTCACGCGTCGTGCGTTTCAGACCCGAAGCGCCGGGTCACTAGACGCGTTCATCGCGCGTCTAAAGCCATGGTCGGTAATGGGCTTAATCGCAACAGTCGTGCTTCTGTTTGGGTTTCAGGCGCAGACGATCCTTGAAAAGCCAGGGATCATTGTGTTGATCGCGATTCCCTTAATCTTGCAAACCTATGGCGTATTTTTGCTGGCGTGGTGGGGCGCTCGACGGCTGCGATTACCGCATGCGATTGCTGGCCCGGCATGCCTGATTGGGACCTCGAACTTTTTCGAACTTGCGGTGGCTGTTGCGATTTCCTTGTTTGGCTTGAATTCGGGCGCGGCCTTAGCAACCGTCGTTGGGGTGCTCGTTGAAGTTCCGGTGATGTTGTCTCTCGTTGCGTTGGTCAATTACTGGCGGCCGACAGAGGTGGCCTAGACCGCAGGGCTGACATCTGTCACCTTAACCCTGAGGCGAGGAGGTCATGATGTCTGCGTTTGTATCCGTTGCATGGTTAAAAGAACATCTGCGCGAACCGGACCTCGTTGTGCTTGATGCGACCTATTTTTTACCGAATTCAGGGCGGTCATCGCATGCTGAGTTTTTGGCTGCCCACATCCCTGGTGCTCGACGGTTCGATCATGATGAGATTGTTGCGGAACACTCGCCGTACCCACATATGCGCCCCTCCTTGGATCGTTGGCGTACTGCACTGGGTGACCTTGGCGTTGAAGCTGAGTCTCGTGTTGTGGTCTATGACGCGCTTGGGTTGTTTTCTGCGCCACGAGCCTGGTGGTTATTTCGGTCATTCGATCATGCCTGGGTCCGGATATTACGAGGCGGATTACCCGCCTGGCTGCGCGACCAAGGTGACACTGAGCAAGGACCAGGTACGTGGAAGCAGACGCAATACACTGCCGGTGTGGATTTGGGCGCATCTATGGTTGCCCGTGTCGAGGACGTACAGTCAGCGCTGGCGAACGGCCTGACGGTCTTGGATGCGCGTGCGGCAACGCGTTTCGAGGGTCGAGATCCAGAACCACGTCCTGGCCTGCGGTCGGGTCATATTCCCGGGAGCCGAAACCTGCCGTTCACGGCGTTAGTGGATGCAGATGAGGGCGCTTTGTTGAGTGCATCGGTGTTGCAAGCGCGCCTCGATCAGGTGGTCGCAGATTCAGGAGCCTCCGTGATTGCATCGTGTGGCTCCGGTGTGACTGCCTGCGTGATTGCCTTGGCGCACTACGAGTTATCCCGTCGCGACGTTGTGATCTATGATGGCTCTTGGGCGGAGTGGGGGAGTCGTCATGACTTGCCGATCGAATCAGCCGCCCAAACCGATAAAGACTAAGGAGTATCCATGAGCGGAGCTCAGCCACCAGATCAGAATCCAGCAATTCGGACGATTGCGATGCCTGCGGACACAAATCCGTCGGGTGATATTTTTGGGGGCTGGTTGATGGCGCAGATGGACCTGGCCGCCGGAAACACAGCTGCCCGTGTGGCGCGCGGACGCAGTGCTACGATTGCGGTTGATGGGATTTTATTTCTCAAGCCAGTGTATGTCGGTGATGAAGTGTCCCTGTTCGCTGAGCTCGAGAGTGTGGGTCGCACATCAATGAAGATTCGGGTCGAGGCCTGGCGCCGCAGTCGTGATGGTGACGAAAGTGAGAAAGTGACAGAAGCGATTTTTACCTTCGTCGCGCTCGATCAAGCGGGTCGGCCCCGACCTGTTCCTGCAGGCCACTGAGT
>RFUY01000128.1 GCA_009922705.1 Gammaproteobacteria bacterium | reverse complement strand
CATTGAGTTCACAAACATCCCGAAACCCATCGGGCCCAAGACCAAGAGAACGAGCAACAAATTCACGACCAAGAACGCCAGAAAGACCGGGAACCCTAATGCCAACAGGGCGATGACCCCCGCGATACCCATCAAAATTGCGTCAGCCACAGACGCTCCGATCGGCCCAACTGGTGACCGAGGCCATTAAAAATTCCAACCCGCTCACCCCTAATCCGAGACACATAAAGCCCGTGAGCCAGGCTTTCGGAATGGGTGTCGCGCTAATGGTTTCGATCCCTTGCCGCCACTGGTCCACGCCAATTTGAGCGGCAAGATAGACAGTAAAAAACAAGGCAATCGCCGCAATGACCTGCATGATTGACTCGAAATGCAAACGCCCGGGTAAGTTATCGGACAAAAATGAAATCGCCACGTGCCCGCGTCGACGGGTAATTTCTGGAAGACTTAAAAAAATCGAGGCCAATAACCCATAGGCCGTGTAATCATTTACCCACGCAGTGGGATGTCCCACTGCGCGCGCAATCACCTCAAAGCAGGTGATTCCAACCAAAACAACGAGCAACACTCCACCGCACCAGACGAGCCCGCGGCTGAGTGTTGCAAGGCCGTGATCCAACACATGAATCAAGGTGCCAATCCACTTGACCGCGCGAGATCGGCAAAGGCTTTACCTGCGGCCCCATTTTTCGCTTCAACCAGACCGAAGATGCCATCTGCCCAGACCTTCGGCAGAGACGCTTCCACGTCAGGTGCCAGCTGTGTGGTTTTCATACCAAGCTTGGTCAGTTCTACAATTTCTGCATCGGCAAGCGCGTAGAATTGCGCGTAGGTCTCCACCTCGAGATCCGATCCAATCTTCAGCAGAAGTTCTTGATCATTTTTCGACAACGCATTGAATGCATTCAGGTTCATCAAGATAAGGTGTGAGGTATCACCAAACCGTGGGCGCAACATATAGCCTGCGGTTTCATACCACTTAAAGCCAAGCGCACCTAATACCGGCCAGGCGGCACCATCCACGGTTCCCTTGTCTAATGCGGAGTAGATTTCAGCGGGTGGTAGGACCACGAGCGACGCGCCAAGGTGTTCAAGAAGGGCCTTATAGACGGGTGTCCCACGAATCTTCATGCCGGTCAGCTTACCGTCAGGACCAACGGGCTTGGTCAAGACCATGTGATAGCCATCGCCAGACGTTGGGATTGCAATCAGTTTCAGACCCAAGGCTTGATACGATTGATCCACTGCATCCCAGATTCCACTCGTCCGGCGCTTTTCTGGATCACCATCCACTGCGTCCATGCCCATGCCAATCCCAGTGGTGCCGTAGTGATACCCGCCATGGGTATACAACACTTGAAACAGCCCAGCTCGGACTGGCTCCAATTGCTCAAACGAAGACACCGTTTCTGGTCCCTTGACGTCCACCTTGAGTGTTGAAGACCGCTCTCCCACCATCTCTGCGAATCGTGTCACGGTGTACTTCATGCCGGCATAGTTTGAATTCCAGCTCGACAACATATTTAGAGTTTGCGCGTGGGTTAGTCCCGCGACAACTGTCGCGACAACGCCCGCAACGACGTGCTTCACGTTCATTCTGTCACCTTTTTATCGTGTTCATGGGCTGCCCAGAACGCGGTCACGCTGACCGCGATCAAGCACAGATACTTAGATTACGAACAATCTTGAGACGGGTCAAAGCGTTTCAGTGGCACTGCCCTGAAAACCCCTGCTTGACCCGTCTTAGCGCTTAATTTCCGACCGAGATACCCGCTTCTTGGTAGTACCGAAGTGCGCCCGGATGGTAGTCCACCTTATTGCCTGGCGCCATTTGCGCGCGTTGCGCCCCTTTGAATGCCGGGAAGCTCGCACCAAGTTCAGCATTATGTTCGGCAACAAGCTTGGTCATTGCATACACCAAATCCTCCGGAACATCTTTGTGGGTCAACATCATCCACGGGATTTCCATGATATTTGCAGGCTTCTGTAATCCCGGAATGTTGGGATTTGCGGGCATCGAGACGATGGTTCCCGCGGGTAAGAACGATTTAAACGCCTTGATGCCTTCCGGCGAATTGTCCAAGGACACGTACTGAATTCCACCGCGCGACTGCAACTGTGCATTCACCTTCTGTCCAGCCCCAGAATTCAGAGAAATCAGAGTGACATCTACAAGACCATCGCCCAGTGCTTGAATTCCCTTCACAAAATTGGAGACTGGAATCTGCTGAAAATCTGCATAGGTCATGCCGCCATTGGCAAGCCCGCCACCGATATAGAATGGAATGATCGTCGACCCCTTATACTCTGACGCGATCCGCAACTCTTTTGCCTTCGCTTTAAGGTCTGAGATCGTATAAATCCCGCTATCAGCCGCAACCATGAGGCCAGTCTTTAACGGGAACATCGTCCCGACAAGGCGGATATTTGGGCTGGGCTTGCCAGCGTAGTTGCCGGTCCCAAAGACTGCATACTCTGCTTCGACCGCGTTGGAGAAGCCAAACTCAATTTCCCCGGAGTTGATCAGCGGCAAGTACCCGTTAATCGGCTGTGTTCTCGCGGTAATCCCGCCGATTTGATTCGCGACTTTTGCAACCGCCTGGCCGGTGCTAAACCCAAGACTCCCCTGTGATCCGGACGCGATCGTCACTACCCCAGCTGCAGCCACCTGCCCCGACAAAATAATCCCCGCAAATGCGAGTCCTAGCCCTATTTTTTTCATGGATATCTTCCTTATTGTTTCTCTGCAAAGGAGTTGGATCGACTTCGGATCCAGAGTAGACACAGCCCTGCTATCACCACGAGGGCCGAGACTTGGTTCACAACGAACCAAACTGAGTGATTTGGGAGCAAGGGCATGGCGAGGAGGCCAACCCCGATCAGCAATGCGCGTGCGCCCGCAGACATTGGCGTACCGAGATATCCCACGATCCCGGCGGTAATCACAGTGATCCCAGCAACCATCAAACCGATTGCAAGCGCAGTGTCCTGCCATGCACCGTGCATCAGCAGTGCAGGAGACGCCACAAATGCAAAAGGAATGACATATGACGCCCATCCAATCTTCATGGACGCCATCCCCGTCTCAAAGGCATTTGCTTTCGAAATTGACGCAGCGGCAATCGCCGCCAGTGCCACCGGAGGCGTGATCATGGACATCATGCCGAAATACAGAATAAAGAGGTGGGCTGCCAAGGGGTCCACGCCCGCCTCGACAATTGACGGGGCGATTAATGCCGCGAGCAACACATACACACCTGAGGTTGGCATGCCCATCCCAAGCACCATGCTGACCAACGCCGCAACTACCAAAATAAGCCAGAGCGAACCGCCAAAGCTGTCGATCAATAAAAGAGTCAAGGCAAAACCGAGCCCTGTGGTGTTGAGCACGCCAATGACGAATCCGGCCGCAGCCACCACCAGAATCAAGTCAACCATGGCCAACCCGGTTTGTGAGAACACATCAAAAAACTGACGCATGGTCAGCCGATGCGTGCGATAGCCACGAACAAACCCAAGGCCGATAATCGGGAGAGAGGCCAAGATTGCGGCATCTTCAGGATCCATGCCGTAGCCAAAAAGTCCCCATAACAACACGGCAAACGGAATCAAAAAATGCCACCCTTCCCGCAAGACATCCCCTAAACGCAACTCAGAGACGTCGGCGGCCCGAATCGCATCACGCCGTGCGATGAGATCAATCTGTACGTACACGCTGTAGTAGTACAAAACCGCAGGAACCAGGGCTGCCGCGGCAACCGCCATGTAGGAAATCTCTAAAAATTCCGCCATCAAAAAGGCTGCCGCACCCATAATCGGGGGACTTAATTGCCCCCCCGTGGAGGCAATCGCTTCGATTGCCCCTGAGTCTCGCTTTGAGTAACCACTGCGCTCCATCAACGGAATGGTGACCACGCCTGTGGTGACCACGTTCGAGACAGCACTTCCAGAAATCGACCCAAAAAGTGCGGAAGCGAGGACCGCAATTTTCGCGCTCCCTCCACGGCTTTTTCCGGCCACAGCCATGGCCAGATCGGTAAAGAAGGCGCCACCACCCGCGGCAAAGAGCAAGTTTCCGAACAAAACAAACAACACCACGATGGTCGTCCCAACCGCTAAAGGGGTTGAGAACACCGCGCTTGGATCAAACCCGACGTACTCCACAAGGCGAGACACTGTTAACTCTCGCCCAATGAGGGGCCCTGGGACATCGCCCGCAAAGAGCGCGTAGATCAGAAAGATCGCGATGATCGAAAATAATGGCCAGCCACTTTGGCGACGAATCCCTTCCATCACACTGACCGTCACCACGGCCCCAATCAGAGTAATGATCCAAGGCCGATAGGCTTGTTCCGCCAATAGCTCGTCAAACTGCCAAGCGGCATAGCCCAGTACGCTAACGACAATCGCGGCAGCCATGAGATGCCCGGTGATCCGCACACGGGAGCCTGTGGCGGACAACAAGAATAAAATCGCAAGCGCGAGACCAAGCTGCAACGCCATGTATTGTTCGGTCAGGTAGGCCACGCCAAAGTAACTCGGAACATTGACATTCCATGCAATGCAAAGCATAGAGATCAGGGTGCCGAG
>RFUY01000127.1 GCA_009922705.1 Gammaproteobacteria bacterium | reverse complement strand
GCCCGGAAATGATGACCAATCCCCAGATGATGAACAGTTTCAATCGCGACCGACTCGGTCTTATTGGTACAAATCGCCATTGGCAGATCCACCCCAGCCGCCCAGGTCAAAAACGACTCCGTGCCCGGCATCAAGGTCATGTGTGCGATTGGGTCACTCGCCAACAGCGCCCGAAACTCCGTGTTGAGTGCATCACCCATCGCTGCGGAACCACCCCACTCAGACACCGCCCGCTGGATGAGAAGCGGTTGCCCGTCCGCCACATGCCGGATCACATCGCTCCGAGTGAGCGCAGCAATCCCATAGGATGCAAAGACCTGATTTGCCGCGACTCGCAGATTTTCTGCGGAATCCACTAAGGTCCCATCTAAATCGAAGACCAATGCGAATCGATCAGCCAAGTCGGACCAATCGACACGCGCGGTCTCAGTCTGAATGGTCATCGGACTAGGATGTGCAGGATGCGACGGCGTCACGAAGCGCTTGGATATTCGCGCGATACGCCTCTGGGCCACCGCGGAATACCGCCGACCCCGCCACGAGCGCGTTAGCGCCTGCGTTGACAACCAGCGGTGCAGTCTCCGGTGTGATCCCGCCATCGACTTCGATAATGACCTCGCGATCGCCAAAGAGCGCCCGAATCTCTCGCACTTTTTCGATCTGGCTGGCAAGGAATGTTTGGCCACCAAAGCCAGGGTTGACGCTCATCACCAACACTAAATCCACACGATCCCGAACGTAACGCAACACCTCAGGAGAACAATGTGGATTCAAAGAGACCCCCGCACGACACCCCAACTCCCGGATCTGCGACAACGTTCGATCGAGGTGGTCACAGACTTCCGCATGGACTGTGATCAATTGGCAGCCAGCCTCTGCATAAGCTGCCAACAGACGATCTGGATTAGTGACCATCAGGTGCGCGTCAAAGGGTTTTTGGGTCGAACCGCGTAATGCGCGGATGACCGGCGGACCGAAGGTCAAATTCGGTACAAAATGACCATCCATCACATCCAAATGCACCCAATCGCAGCCTGCTTGGTCAATGGCACGGACTTCCTCGCCAAGCGCCGCAAAATCTGCTGACAAAATAGACGGTGAAATAATCACCTCAGACATGCTTCGAGCCTCTCTTCACAGCCAACGAGTTAGTGCATCCGAAACGCATGATGCACGAGCGTTTCTAGGCTGACATGTTCCAAAATCTTTTCATGGGTCGCCTCCAACACAACAGGTGCGACGACGCCGTCTTTCAATGCTTCCATCCAGCGCAGCGCGCACACGCACCAACGATCACCGGGCTTTAACCCCGGGAACTGAAATTCGGGGCGAGGCGTGATCAAATCATTGCCTTGCCGTGCTGAGTACGTCAGAAACTCACCGGTCATCACACAGCAAACAATGTGCGATCCGCGGTCACTGGCGTCCGTCTCACAACACCCTGACCGGAAATAGCCGGTCAGAGGATCCATGGAACAGGGGATCAAAGGATCCCCTAACACATTCCGTTGACTGCTTGCCTGCGCCATCTCAACCCAGCGACTTGACGATGCTTTCCACCATCTTCTTCGCATCACCAAAGAGCATCATGGTGTTGTCGTTGAAGAACAGCTCATTTTGAACACCGGCATAGCCTGCGGCCATCCCACGCTTCACAAACAGCACTGTGCCCGCTTTTTCCACATCCAAAATTGGCATGCCGAAGATTGGAGACGCAGGATCTGTTTTTGCCGCAGGATTGGTCACATCGTTTGCGCCGATTACGAAGGCAACATCCGCTTGCCCAAACTCTGAATTGATGTCCTCAAGCTCAAAGACTTCGTCATAGGGCACGTTGGCTTCCGCCAGCAAGACGTTCATATGCCCGGGCATCCGTCCAGCAACAGGGTGAATCGCATACTTCACTTCGACACCCTCTTCCTTCAACAAGTCACACATCTCACGCAAGGCATGCTGCGCCTGCGCGACCGCCATCCCATAGCCTGGCACGATGATGACTTTGCTTGAGTTTTTCATGATGAATGCGGCGTCTTCAGCAGAGCCTTGCTTCACTGGACGCTCCTCTTCGCCCGCAGCCGCACCCGCGCCCGCAGCCGCATCACCTCCGAAGCCACCCAGAATCACCGAAACAAAAGAGCGATTCATGCCCTTACACATGATGTACGACAGGATTGCGCCAGAGGAGCCTACCAGCGCGCCTGTCACAATCAGAGCAGTGTTCCCCACCGTGAACCCGATCCCTGCAGCTGCCCACCCGGAATACGAGTTGAGCATGGACACCACCACTGGCATATCAGCGCCACCGATCGGGATAATGATCAGTACACCCAATACCAATGCGACCGCCACGATCAGCCAAAACACCGTGTGGCTCTCGGTCCCGACCAAGAGACCAATCAACACCACGAGGCTGCCCAACAACCCGAGGTTCACCAAATGACGTGCTGGCAACAAAATGGGCTTTCCAGACATCCGGCCATCGAGTTTCAAAAAGGCAATCACCGAGCCTGTGAATGTGATCGCGCCGATCGCCACTCCAAGACTCATCTCAACCAAGGCAGCACCATTGATCGAACCGGCTTTGCCGATGCCGAAGGCTTCTGGTGCATACAGTGCGCCAGCCGCCACCATGACTGCAGCCAAACCAACCAACGAGTGGAAGAAGGCAACCAACTGCGGCATGGCCGTCATTGGAATGCGATTCGCAGTCACCGCACCGATCGCCCCGCCAAGGCCGAGCCCACCGAGCAATAACACCCAACCAAACCCAGACGGCGGGAACGCTAACAAGGTGGTGACGATGGCAATCCCCATCCCCACCATTCCAAAGAGGTTCCCCTGGCGGGAGGTTTCTGGGCTCGACAAACCGCGCAGTGCAAGAATGAACAAAATTGCAGAAACGAGATATAAAAGCGCTGTAATATTTGCTGATAACATAATGACTTACCTCGCTTTCTTTTTGTACATTGCGAGCATTCTTTGCGTAACCAAAAAGCCGCCAAAAATATTGATCGATGCCAGCACGAGACCGACAAAACCAAAGCCTTGAGCCCAAGCAGCCCCTTCGGAGACCGCAGCATCAACGCCAACCGCCAACAGGGCACCGACTACAATCACGGAAGAAATAGCATTGGTCACACTCATCAGCGGCGTGTGTAAGGCGGGTGTGACAGACCACACCACGTAATAGCCCACAAAAATCGCCAAGACAAAAATCGCAAGCTGGAAGACGAACGGATCAATGGCGCCCCCAGTGGCCGCCGACACCGTCTGTGCAAGTGTTTGCGCAACGGCAGTCTCTTCAGCCTGAACCAGTGCTTGCTGTGCCTGTGTGAGCGCCTCGCGCGCTGTCGCAAACGCGGTTGAAAGATCTTGGCTCATGCGTTCGCCTCCTTCGGCTGAAACTGTGGATGGACAATGGCACCTTCTCGCGTGACCGTCACGGCGGTGACCAACTCATCTGCCAAACTGACTGCCAGGGTGTCCGCCTCTTTAGTGACCAAGATGTCGACGAAGGCCGCTAAATTTTTGGCATAGAGCTGGGACGCCGTTGCCGCAATCTCGCCTGCGAGATTTAACTTCCCAATAATTTGCACCCCTTGATGCGTGACGGTTTCTCCCGCCTTTGCAAGCTCGCAGTTCCCGCCACGTTCGACCGCCATATCCACAATCACAGATCCAGGACGCATCGCTTCAACCATGCTGGTACTGATCAGTTTTGGTGCCGGACGTCCAGGGATGAGCGCCGTGGTAATGACAATATCTTGCTTCGCGATATGGGCGGCAACGAGTTCTGCCTGCTTGGCTTGATACTCTTTTGACATCTCTTTGGCATAGCCACCAGAGGTCTCTGCCGCCTTGAACTCCTCATCTTCCACCGCGATGAACTTCGCGCCCAGTGACGCGACCTGTTCTTTTGCGGCGGGCCGGACATCAGTTGCCGTCACGACTGCACCCATGCGTCGCGCGGTTGCAATCGCCTGTAATCCGGCGACCCCAGCGCCCATCACAAAGACTTTAGCGGCAGGCACAGTCCCTGCTGCGGTCATCATCATCGGGAGTGCTCGCCCGTAGGTGTGAGACGCTTCAATCACAGCTTGATAGCCAGCCAAGTTCGCCTGCGAGGACAACACATCCATAACCTGCGCACGAGTCACCCGCGGCATCAACTCCATCGCGCAGGTCATCACACCTGCCTCTGCAAACGCCTGAAGGGCTTGCTCGTTCCCATAGGGATCTAACTGACAGACGACCACTGTCCCTGCTTGCAAATGCTTAATCAGTCCATCCGGGCGGCGCACTGCCAACACCAAATTTGCTTCCTTCAAAGCCGCCTGTGCAGTCTTCGCAACCGAAGCACCGGCCGCCTCGAATTCCGCATCTGGGATGGCGCTGGCAATGCCTGCACCCGCTTCGACGCAGACTGTAAATCCACGCCCAATGAGCTTTTTAACCGTATCCGGGGTCCCGGCAACACGTGCCTCAGCCGAATCGGGCTCCTTGATGATCGCTATTTTCATAGTGGCTTTCCGTTTATCCGTGCGCTCGCACGTAGTCATGGCACAAACACCCAATCCAGGCGCTCGACAAATAGCCGCTATGTATGCCACAAACGCGCGCCGGATGAAATGGATAGCGTGTGAGAAATAA